>JAGARY010000182.1 GCA_017622055.1 Treponema sp.
ATTGATGTCTGTAAGTGATGAAGCATATTTTTTAGAGAATATTGTTGACGTAAATAAAAAGGTTAAAAATATTCTTGTAGGGACGATTTTTGTTCCAATTGTATTTATTATTTTAACAATTGCAGGACTGTGGATTGTTCCTCATTCATATTCTATTTCTATTTTTTCTTATTCAACTGTTGTTTCACTTTTGTACATATTTTTGCTAAAGAAAAATGCAAATCCGTTTTTGATGATGTACTTAGGTGTAATTTTTTCATCTATGTTTGTGTTTTTATTAAGCATGGATGGGGTAATTTTGATTTCTATTTCTTATTCCTTTCCACCTTTTGTGGCTTGTCTTTATTATAATAAGCGTTTAACTAGAGCAACAACTTTAGTATGTTTTTTTCTTGCAATTTTATCTTATTGGATGCGTTCTTTTTCGGTTGATTTAGTAACTAACGGTTTGTTTACTAGTTTGCAATGGTTTGCTAGATATGTTGTTGGACTTGTAATTGAATATATATTTTTGTTTGTTTTGACCAATTATATGTCTGCAAGAATTCATAATACTCTTGAAAAGTTGATTCAATCTATGGAAGCAACTGATGATGCGTATTCTAAGTTAAAAGAAAGAACGATAGAAATGGAAAAAATGAATGCTGAATTGCAAGAAACTAATGAAAGACTTGATGAAACTCAGTTTAAAATTATTCAGTTTGTTGCTCAGTGTTTGGGTAGTCATGATTTGTTTACTGGCCGCCACGTTATTCACACACAAAAATATGTTGAAGTGATTTGTAATGAACTTGTTAGAATGGGATGTTACACAGAGGAATTGACTAAGAAAAATATTCAGTTGTTTGTGAATGCTGCTTTTTTGCATGATATTGGAAAAATCCATGTTCCTGAAGGAATTTTAAATAAAATTGGTAAGTTTACTGAAGAAGAATTTGCAATGATGAAGTGCCATCCGGAAGAAGGCAAAAAACTTTTGGAATATTTGCCCCAAATTGAAGATGGCAGTTTTAATGTTATTGCAAGTGAAATGGCTTATTGTCATCACGAAAAATGGGATGGCACTGGGTATCCACGTCAATTGGTTGGGAAAAATATTCCTTTATGTGCAAGAATTATGGCGGCAGCGGATGTTTTGGATGCTCTTATTAGTCAGCGTTTGTATAAAGAGCCAATGTCTATTGAAGAAACAATGGAAGTGTTCCAAAAATCAAAAGGAATGCACTTTGAACCTTGCATTGCCGACGCCGTAATAAACAGCCGCAACTTAATTACAATTATTGACCACGATTTTAAAGTTTCGGAAGCAGCCAGCAACTCTAAGGAATTTGAGTGGTGGCAACGTTATCACCAAGGTGTAAATTCTTAAGTCATTGCGAGCGAAGCGAAGCAATCCAGTGTAGAAGTGTTTACTGATCAAGTGGTGTGGCACGTCGACTATAAATAAATTCTTGAAAAGTTTTTTTGGGGGTACGGGGGCTTGCCCCTGTAGAAGGGGTAGCGAGCAACGAAGTGCGAGCGAGGGGAAGGCTTTCCCCTACTTATGTTTCTTAAAAATTCTGTTTTTGAGGATTCCCTTTAATAAAAATCATTTTTAATATATAATCCAAATATTAAGTGAAATTAAAGTTGAGGAAATAAAATGCCAATTACAAAATATTTGGAAAGAAACGCAGACGAATTTGGAAAAGACTGCGCCCTTGTTGAATTAAACCCTGAAGTTAAAGAAAATAGACGTATTACTTGGAAGGAATATGATTTAACTCAGCCTGAACCAAACTTGCCATACCGCCGAGAAATTTCTTGGAGCATTTTTAATGAAAAAGCAAATCGTTGTGCTCATTATCTTTTGGAACGGGGCGTTAGAAAAGGTGATAAAGTTGGAATTTTAATGATGAACTGTTTGGAATGGCTTCCAATTTATTTTGGAATTTTAAAAATTGGTGCTTTGGCTGTTCCTTTGAACTTCCGTTATTCATCAGACGAAATTGATTATTGTTTGAATCTTGCTGATATTTCTGTTTTGTTTTTTGGGCCAGAATTTATTGGTCGTTTGGAAGCAATTTCAGATAAGATTATTTCTCATCGTCTTTTGATTTACGTTGGTGAAGGTCTTGCACCAACTTTTTCTGAAAGTTATTTTATGTCTGCAATGAATTATTCATCAGAAAATTTGAGTATTGAACTTTCTGATGATGATGACGCTGCGATTTATTTTAGTTCTGGAACTACTGGGTTTCCAAAAGCAATTTTGCACAAACACAGAGCTTTAATGCATTCTGCAATTTGTGAACAACAACATCACGGGCAAACAAAAGATGATGTTTTCCTTTGTATTCCGCCACTTTATCACACAGGTGCAAAAATGCACTGGTTTGGTTCGTTAATTAGTGGAAGTAAAGCGGTTTTACTTCGTGGTACAAAACCTGCAACTGTAATTAAAGCGGTTAGCGATGAACTTTGTACAATTGTTTGGATGCTTGTACCTTGGGCTCAAGACATTTTGGACAGCCTTGATAGAAAAGATGTTGAAATTGCAAATTATAATTTGTCTCAATGGCGTTTAACTCACATGGGTGCTCAGCCAATTCCAAGAAAACTTGTTGCCGATTGGTTAAAATATTTCCCACATCACGATTATGATACAAACTATGGTCTTTCAGAAAGTATTGGACCTGGTTGTGTTCACTTGGGAATTGGAAATGTTGATAAAGTTGGTGCAATTGGAATTGCTGGTTACGGATGGCAAGTAAAAATTGTGGACGAAAACAGAGATGAAGTTCCTCAAGGTGAAGTTGGTGAGCTAGCTGTATTTGGTCCTGGTGTAATGGTTTGCTATTATAAAAATCCAGAAGCTACAAAAGAAGTTATGGATGACCAAGGCTGGCTTTACACTGGTGATATGGCTCAAATGGATAAAGATGGATTTATTACACTTGTAGACCGAAAAAAAGACGTTATTATTACTGGTGGTGAAAACTTATATCCTGTTCAGATCGAAGACTTCTTGCGCAAAATGGAAGCAATTAAAGATGTTGCAGTAATTGGTCTTGCAGATCAACGTTTGGGTGAAATTGCCGCTGCAATTATTGAAGTAAAACAAGGTTATACTTGTACAGAAGAAGATGTAAATAATTTCTGCTTGGAATTGCCAAAATACAAACGCCCAAGAAAAATTATTTTTGCTTCTGTTCCACGTAATCCAACTGGAAAAATTGAAAAAACAAAATTGCGTGAAATGTACCGAGACATTGACCCATTTGCAGTAATGAAAGCAGATTAATGTAGTGATAATTCAATGGTCTTCCACAAGATTGTCGGGTCAAGCCCGACAATGACAATTATTTTATATTTTATTAATTGTTACAAATTCATATCCATTTTTAAGCAATGTACAAATCAAAATATCTAAATGTTGGTAAAGAAGATTTTTGTTTTCTTGGGATGAATAACCAATTTGAATTGGCAACACAATTGCATTATTTTCTTTTACACAATTTATATATTTTGATAAAAGATCTTCAATGTCATCATTTGCACTGTTAGTTTGAAGTTGCAAAAGTTCTTCAGGAATATCAACATAAATATAACCTGTTTTTTCTCCTGCAGAAAGAATCATTTGATTTTTTACAAAAAATGGAGTGTGCCAAAATAACGAAAGTTCTTTTTTTGTGATTTGATAAAATTCGTCTTCGTTTCTTGCAAGTCCACGGCGAATAAAATCTTCATCAATTACAAACGTGTTGTCTGTTAAATCAATTGCAGAAAAGAACATAGAAGCACAATCAAAATTATAAATGCTAATTTGTTTTGTTTCTGAAGGATATCGTTTTATAAATTCCCCATTGATGAAAAAAGTTGGATTAATGTCATATTTGTTTAAAGTTGTAATAACTTTTGAAAGACCGTCAGAATTGTCGTAGGCATCAAAAATTAAAGCAATTTTTTTCTTTGGAGCAATTTTTTTTCTTGTTTGAGAATATAAAACTTTTGTTGTTGGTTTACTTGTTAAAGTTCGTACATAAATTGAATTTTCAAAATTAGAATTGATTGCATTGCCTACAAAAACACGATATCTTCCGTTTTGAGTTACAGGAACCCGATTTGTAGATAATCCAACTCTTTTCCAAGTTCTAGATTCTTTTTCATATTCATAATCATCACCACTATTATTATTACAGATGATTTTTCCACTTACAGGATTCCAATATCCTGCTTTACAAGAAGATAAAGTTAGCAAGAAAATGTCATTTGATAAAATATTCCATTTTTTTATACTTTTTGTTCCACCCACAATCAAATTGTTTGAATCTAGCCATAAAAGTTTTGTAATTCGTTCACCAGATAAATGCCCAATTCGTTTCCATGTAGAAACATCATAAACGTATAATCCTTCACCAGCGTAAAATGCAATTTTAGAAGCATCTGGAGAAATAAACGGAGTTCCTGAATCTTCAACTTCCAACACTTGAAGATTCACAGTTGAAATTTTATAAACAGAACTGCGTTCAAAAGTTTTGTCATAAGGAAGTTTTTCTTGCCACAAAATTGGACTATTTGATTTGTCCCAGAAAACGTGGGCGTCTTTTAAAGTTGCAGAAGTGTCTGTGTAAGGTCTTGAATATAAAACGTCCATGTAATCACAAGATTCTGATTTTACATTCAAATACGAAAACATTCTGTTGTTTTGAATCAAAAAAACACCAGTAAAAGGTTTGTTTACGCTAAATTTATCTGTTTTTGGATTAAATGGAAAAGGCAATCTTCCAACAATAGTTCCTTGACCAATAATTCCAGAATATAATCCTAAAGTGTAAAGTTCTTTAAAACTAATTTTATATAGTAAATAGTCATCAACATAAGCAAAATATTTATCAGAAACAACATGAACAGAATTAATTGAACCTCTACCAATTTTTCTGTTTTTTTCGTCAACTTCAATGCCTTTTAAATATGCTTCAGGATTGCAAAAATAAATATTATTGTGATTTTCATACAACAAAACAGAACTATCTGGTGCCCATTTTACAGGAACTTTTTCATAATCCATCAAAATATCTGTGCAAAGAGTTTTTTCTTTTCCAGTTTTTGTGTTTTTTAGAATTAAAGAAGCTTTTACGTCGCCAGTAGATTGTAAATAACAATACCATTCTCCATTATTGCTAACCGAATAAGTTGAAAGGGGAAGGGTAGTTTCTGGAATTGATTTTACTTTTGACACCCAATTCATTTTGTTTGCAATTAAATCATATTTTGCAATACCGTATTTATTGCGAATCTGCAAAGTTTTATTGTTATTAAGCAATTCCATTTGTTCTGGAAAGCAAGTAATAAAATCATGAGTTGATTGATGAGTTCCGTTTTGGAGTTTTGTGTAAACCAAAGTGTTATAAGATTCACCTTCAAAAAGTTGCTGATTAATTGTATACAAAACTTCATCATTTTCATTTACGTCAATGTTATCAAATGAAATATTTGCAAAAAGTGGTGATGAAATAAAAAATAAAGTGCTTACTGTAAAAATCTTAAATAAAAACTTCTTCATACTTCTTTATCGGAAAATAAAATCAATTACTATAATATAAAATTCTATTGAATATTAAAACAAAATAAAATAGCATGAATAGTGAAAAAAAATTAATGTTTCAATAAGAATATGCCGATAATAGCAAAGGTGATTTATTAATTTTTTCTCTTGGATAGGGTTTTTGTTTTGAAGTTTTTAAAAAACAAGAAAATTCTAAGTCTTCTCTTTTTGATTATTTCTGCACAATTGTTTTGTGAAGAAGTAATTGTTCCTGTATTTTATTCAACAAATGAAATTGAAGAAGCTTATTGGTCCAAAGATTCAAAAAGTTTTGCCTATAAAACAAATAACAAAGTATATATCAGAAATACTGAAGATTTAATGCTTACAGATATTGTTGCAGATTTTCCAAAAAGTTATATAATAAATGATGTGGTGAAAAAGGGATATGGGGTTAAAATAGACAAAAACAACGTTTCTCTTTCATTGGCAGATGGCGAAAAAACATTTTTCTGCCCTCAAAAAATTACAAGTTACGAAATTTCTGATGACGGCGATACTTTAATTTTAGGTTCCAATTCAGGAAGTTTATTTTTCTATGATATTCCTACAAATAAAGAACTAGGCTCTACCCCCCCCCCTCACCTCTGGCAGTGCAACAAGTATTTCTTCCATTAGAATTAACGACAATGAAAACAAAGTTTTAGTTTCAAAAGATAATGAATTATTTTATTTGCAATTAGACGATTTGCTTTATTCTGTAGATTCTAAAAAACAGGTTACAACCAAAAATTTTACAATTCCTTATGAAATTGTAGATGTTTCAACTTTAGAAAACAATATAATAAAAGAATTTGTTGTTCAGCATGTAACAAAAAGAATTGATAACGTAGAACCAGAATTTATAAAGACCGAATCTTCCCAAGATGATTCAAAGTTGAAGTTCAAAATAGAAGATTCAAAAAAAGTTGCAGAAGTTCAAGAAGAAACTATTTTACATCAAGATTTGCAATTTGATTATACAAAAAAAGAAGACTCTACAAATAAAACGTTAAAAAAACGTACAAATGAAAATGAATCAAAGGCATTAATAACAGAACTGCAACCAAATGTTCGCGAAAGCCAAATGCAGGAATTTTTATTGGAAAACCAAAACTTAAATGATTTATACAAAAGTAATTTGAATGATTTTTCTAATGAAAATGAAAAAATTCTTCCACCAAAAGTTGTGTATTCAAAAAAATTATCTACAAATCAAAGAAATCCAAATCAACAGTATGATTTTAGAAAAGATAATTTTAATCAGAATGCAGGCCAAGGGGAAAATCAGAATAATTCTGAAATGCTAAATGCAAATCAAAGTGAACAAGAAAAAAATAATTCCAAGGGCGAAAATCAGAATAAAGAAAAAAAAGACAAGGATAAAGACAAAGACAAAGATAAAAATAAAGATGATTCTGAATTTTCAAGAAAAAAACAATTCTTAGTGATTGGAGCAACTGGTGCTACTGCTCCAGATCCTTTTTTATTTTCTGTTGGATTAAGCATAGGTTATGAAAATTTTAAATTGTTATATCCTTTTTATTTTGGAGCATTTTTTAAACCTCAAATAGGTTTTACTTCACCATCTTTTTTTCCATATCATTATAAAACAGCAGATGGAAGTGATTTTCCTGTTCCTGGTTTAATAAGAGGACAACTTGTGGCAGAAGTCGGATACTGTGTTACTTTATC
>JAGARY010000183.1 GCA_017622055.1 Treponema sp.
AATTTTAATAACGATTTTATCACCAAATGCAGTGTGTTCATAGAGACACCCATCTTCTTCATTAATAAAGAAGATTTTGTTATCTCCATTAATTCTTATATTTCTAAGATTTTTACATCCCTCAAAAGCATCTGGTTTTATAGTTTCAATTCCCTCTGGCAACACAATTGATTCCAAATTTTCACAATTTGAAAAAGCTTTAGAACCAATTGATTTTATTCCTTCTGGGAAAATAATTGATTTTAATGAATTACATTGGGCACAAAGATAATCAGGCAAATCTGTAATACCAATTCTAAATGGAACTTCTTCCAAACTTGAACAAGAGAAAAATAATCCTTCAGAAAATTTTTCAATTTTTACAGGCATTGTGATTGTTTTTAAAGATGAACAACCTGCAAAAAGATAAGGAGAAAGTTCTTTTAATTCGGAAGGAAGTTTTACTTTTTGAAGTGATTTACAATTTCCAAAAATTCCAGCACCTAACTTCTTAATTGAATCTGGCAATGAAACAGAAATAAAATCAGCATCAGCAAAAGCTTCTTCTTGAATTTCATGAACTCCGTAAGGAACTCTTCCTGTAAATACAGCCGAAGAATCTAAACCATAAATTACATGAAGATCCTGCGAATAAATTAATCCATTTTTTTTAATAAAAGATTCACCCATAAAGTATATTTTAAACTATTTTTTACAATATCGCAAATATATTTAAGAAAAAATTGGCGTTCCGTAGCTCGCTAATCACTCGGTCACCATAAAAAAAGGACTATTGTGTAAAACACAACAGTCCTTTTGATGTTAGAAATTTAACTTTTTGAAACTGCTTTTAGTACAAACTAATTTCTGCAATTTCTACAGTACCAACATATTTACCAAACTCAATTTTTAAATTTGAGATTTTTGTTAAATCTGCTTTTTCAATTGAATTGTCTGAACTCCAAGCTGCCCAGAAGTCTTCAAGTTTTAAACTAAAAGATTTCCATTTTCCAACATCTTCAGCAACAATATTACAGCCATTGTGCTCACTTGCTTGCTTATCATCTGTAAAAATACTTACTTTTATTTTTTCATTATCAGAAGCAGGAGCCGCAGAAGCTTTTAAAGTAATTTGAAGATATTCATACGCAGAAAAATCTTTTGCAGGTGATGGGAATGATACATTAGTAAAAGGATAATTTACTTCTGAAGTTGTTTCCACTTTGTAAACATAACCATAAGTAGCATCTTCTACAAAAGATACTGTTGCATTAGACCATGATGCAGGATTTTCTACAGATAATGCATTTGCTGACCATATAATTTCTTCATTTGTATTATCATAGTCATCACAAATACTGAGGTATGCTATTTTCAAATTGGCAGGACAGGTTTGGAATACTAATCCGATTTTTTTGATAGCTGTTTTATCAGCTTCTTCAGTAGCATTATATTCTTTCCACATATCTACTACAGCTGCATATTTATATTCCCAATCTGTAGAAGCAGTTTCTACGTTTGTAGAATTATGTTCACATCCACTTGTTTCCGAAGAATAAATTACAGGTTTGATTTTTTCTTCAGTGTTTCCATCAGCTTTAAAAACTAACTTAATAACTTTAGTAGATAAGTCTCTAGCAGTTGGTAAATCTATTGTAAACGTACAATTTCCAGCATCTGTTTCTCCTTCAGGTATATCTAAACTAAGCACCTTTCCAAAATTTGTATCTTCTTCATATTTAGCAGCATATCCCCAACCAGGTAACGTAGCAGTGTTTGTTACTGCAGTATCTTTTGGAGCCCAAACAACATTTGCTTCAATCCAATTTGCATTCAAAGTAACATCTGTAGTTACTGGTGC
>JAGARY010000184.1 GCA_017622055.1 Treponema sp.
AATCCATAATTTAGCCAAACAACCAGATTTTCTTACATGAATATGACAAGGTTCCAACGGATTTCCTTCATTTGAAAAGAAAAAAAATTTAAAACCATTAATCTCAAATACTTTTGGCATACGCTAATTATACTGTAATTTGTTTCCCCAGTCCATAAAAAAACTCCCGAACACATTCGCACTTTTTGCGCCCGTGTTCGGGAGTTTTTTTACCTACAAGTGAGCAACGTTAGTTGCGAACAAATCCGTGTGGCAAAAATCTATTAAAAATCAAAGAAACCTTTTGCTTTTAACAATTCTGCGTTTAAGATTCCGCCCATTGCAGCTCCACGTTTTGTGTTGTGGCTCAAAGCAACAAATTTTACGTCAAAAACATTACATGGACGCAAGCGGCCAATTACACAAGACATTCCGTTTCCTTCTTCCCGGTCCCGGCGTGGTTGAGGTCTGTTTTCTTCGTGGCGAACAACAATTGGCTGTTTTGGAGCACTAGGAAGATTCAATTCTTGTGGAACAGATGTATAACTTGTCCAGATTTTTTCAATTTCTTCCAAAGAAGGTTTTTTATCTTCTGGTAAATCAAATTCCAAAGAAACACAAGCTGTATGACCATCAATTACAGGAACACGAGTACAAGTAGAAGAAACAATTGGATATTCAGCATTTTGAATTTTTCCATCAACAACACTTCCCAAAATCTTCAAACATTCTTTTTCTGTTTTTTCTTCTTCGCCACCAATAAATGGAACAATGTTATCAATCATATCAAAAGAAGGAACCCCAGGATAACCAGCACCAGATGTAGCCTGCAAAGTTGTAACAATCATTCTTTTTACAGGATAACCAGCTTGAATTAAAGCGTGAAGTGGCATCATATATGTTTGCAAAGAACAGTTGGGTTTTACAGCAACAAAGCCGTTTTCAAAACCATTGTGTTTTTTCTGTTCAGCAATTACGTCCAAGTGAGCAAAGTTAATTTCTGGAATCAACATTGGAACATCTTCTGTCCATCTGTTTGCACTTGCGTTAGAAACAACAGGAATTCCTTCTGCAGCGTATGCTTTTTCCAAAGCTTTAATTTCATCTTTTCCCATTTCCAAAGCAGAAAAAACAAATTTACATTTTCCAATTGCTTTGCTTGCATCGTTTGCATCTTCAACAATTAAATTTGCAACTCCAGCAGGAATATTTGCACCAATCAACCATCTTGAAGAAACAGCATCTTTGTATAATTTTCCAGCACTTCTTGGAGAAGCAGCAACATAAGTTACTTCAAACCAAGGATGATCTTCCAACAATTTAATATAGCGCTGACCAACCATACCTGTAGCACCCAAAACACCAACTTTTATTTTATCACTCATAATATTTCTCCTAGTATATTTTTCTTTTTTTTGAGGGGCCGGCTATCGCCGTCGGGCTTTCCGCCATTCCGCTCTCGCTCCATTCCTGGTTGGCTCGCCTCCACTCACCAACCAGGAACGCCTTCGGCGTGGCTCCAATCCCTCCCCTGGCACAGGTTGTTAGTTTTGTCTATAAAATGACATCTGATTCCACCTGTGCCTCAAGTTTTGCTTCTCAAAACTTGTTCTATCAGAATTCCGAATTCTGAATTCTGAATTTTCTATCACCTTCTTAATTCATCATTCTTAATTAATCTTGCTTTCTTTCAATGCTTTTTCAATTGTTGCTTTTGCTGCGTCGGTAACTTCAACCAAAGGAAGACGAACTGCACCAGAAGCCAAACCTTTTACTTTCATTGCATATTTAATAGAAGCTGGGTTTCCGTCGCAGAATTGAGCCACAAACAAAGGAGCCAATCTGTAATGAATTTCACGAGCTTTTGCAAAATCACCAGACAAAGCAGCAGCTGTTAATTCGTGCATCAAAGCAGGAACCAAGTTAGAAGCAACAGAAATTACACCGTCACCACCAGCAGCAACCAAAGGCAAAGTCAAACTATCATCACCACTTAAAACTGCAAAATCTGGCTTTTTGTTTTTAATTTGCCCAATTACTTCCATCATTTGAACAATGCTTCCGCTAGCTTCTTTTACACCAACAATATTTGGAAGTTCAGCAATGCGAACAAGCAAGTCAGTTGGAATATTCACGCCAGTACGACCTTGAATATTGTAAACAACAATTGGAATACCAACTTTTGAAACTGCTTCAAAGTGGCGGAAAATTCCTTCTTTTGAAGGTTTGTTGTAATATGGTGTAACAACTAAAGCGGCATCTGCACCAGCTTTTTTTGCTCTTTCACAATATGCAACAGCATCTTTTGTACAGTTTGAACCTGCACCCAAGATAACTGGAATTTTTTTATTAGAGGTTTTTTCAAATTTTCGAACTTCGTCAAAAACAATTTCAATTAATTTGTCTTCTTCGCTGCCAGGTTTATCGTCTAAAGTTGGAGTTTCTGCAGTTGTTCCAAGTGGAACTAAACCGTCAATACCTTGTTCCAACTGATATTTAACGTTTGCTCTAAAGCCGTCAAAATCAACCGAACCGTCAGCGTTCATTGGCGTTACTAACGCTGTAAATGCACCTTTTAAAATATTCATATTAGTACCTCTAAAAAATAATTTGTCAAATATTTTAGTGAATTTTACTGCTCTTTTCAACTACCAAATACAGTTGCTCCAAAATGATGTAATTTCCCCACAAAAAAATCACTTTTTTTTAATTTTTTTTTCTCATCAAGTTGCATAAATTTTCACTTTTGAGGGAATTATATATATAGGGAATTTTTTTCCTAATATCAGTCATTACGAGACTTCAGTCGAAGCAATCTAGTGAAAAACCGTGCATACACAGGATTGCTACGTCGCTACGATCTTCGCAATGACAAAAAATACAAATCCAAAACAAAGAGAGGTAAAAAATGGAAAATCGAAACCACAAAGATTCATTATTTATTGATTTATTTTGCAAAGACAAAGAAGGTAAACAAAACTTTATTTCACTTTACAATGCTTTGCACAACACAAATCTAGATTTGGCCACAACCACAGTTAAAGAAGTAAATATTGAAAATGTATTGTACATGGCTCTTTCAAATGACATCGCTATGCTTGTAGACAATCGTCTTGTTGTGTTAGTAGAACATCAATCTACAATCAACGAAAATATGCCTTTAAGGCTTTTAGAATATGTTTCTCGAATTTACGAACAACTTGTTCCTTCTGAAGACCG
>JAGARY010000017.1 GCA_017622055.1 Treponema sp.
AGAAGGAACAACTAAACCTCCTGGGCACATACAAAAACTATAAACCCCTCGTTGTTCCACTTGAGTTATAAGTCGATATTCTGCAGCAGGCAATTTTTCTCGCAACTGTCGCCCATGATATTGAATTCCGTCAATAATCCCTCTGGGATGTTCAACTCGAACGCCCATTGCAAATGTTTTTGCTTCTAAGGATTCATTAGAATATTTTGAAATAAGCTTGTAAATATCTGTGGCAGAATGACCAGTTGCCAAAATCACAGCAAGACCTTTTATTTCTTCTTCTAGATTTGTGTCTAGGTGTTGAATTTTAACTCCCTGAACAATTTTTCCATCTGTTACAAAATCTATACACCTAGTATCAAATAGAACCTGTCCACCAAGTTCAATGATTTTAGCAGTTATATTTTGAATTATTCCAGGAAGAATATCTGTACCGATGTGAGGATGGGCATCCGTTAAAATTCCTTTTGAAGCACCAAAGTAATGTAGCACCCTATAAATTTGGTTGGGGTTACCTCGTTTTGTGGAGCGAGTAAAAAGTTTTCCATCAGAAAACATTCCAGCCCCACCTTCGCCAAAACAATAGTTACAATCTGAATTTAAAGTTTGACTTCTACTTATTTCTGCAATGCTTCTTTTTCGTTTAGAAGCAGAGCTACCTCTTTCGATAACAATAGGTTTTACACCTTGTTCCAACAACTTTAGTGCAGCAAACAAACCTGCAGGTCCAGAACCAACTATGATAACAGGGTTTTCAGAAGCAACGACACGATAGGAGGGAATAAACTGTGAATTATTTTCTGATTCTGGAAAATCCTTTCCTGTGAACACTCGATACCGTAAATGATATTTTACTTTACCGTGTCGAGCATCCAAGGATTTTTTCTTTAGAATTAGGGCATTAATATCTGATTCAGTGCAACAAAGTTTTTTCGCAACAGATTGACGTATAAGTTTTTCATCTATATTTTCTGCTGCTTTTGTGGAAAACAGAGTCAGAGTAACATCTTCTATCATAACCTAACTTATTTGTAATCGGCTATATTAGAAGCAAAAATATCTTTTATTTGTTGATCAGTTAATGTTCCGTTTTTAACAAGATCTTCACATTGTTCAGAAACAGATTTATTAAAGAACATTAAATCATCTGTACAAATTGAAACACGAATTCCTGCTTGAACAAATTTTTTGATTGGATGCTCTTCGTAGGATTTTACAGCTCCCAACATAATATTGCTAGCTGGTGTTATATTAAGACGTAGATTTCGATCTTTAATAAACTGAACCACAGAATCATCCTGAATAGCTCCAATTCCATGCTGAATTTCATCAAGTTCAAAAAATTCTACAAAGGTACGAACTGATTTTGCATCAGAAAATTCTCCTACGTGAGCCTTCTTTTTTATTCCTAATTTTCCAGCTAACTCGTAGATGTCTTTGAAATCTTCTATTCCTTCCTCTACTTCTGGTCCATACAAGTCAATACTTTTAAAAATGCCACTTTCAAGACAAACAGGAGCCCATTCTTTAATTTTTTCGATACCAAAAGTTTTCCCCATTCCAAGTTCTGGACGGAAATCAATGCGGTTTTGATACTTGTCTTTTACACCT
>JAGARY010000185.1 GCA_017622055.1 Treponema sp.
CCAATAATCAACACTTTCAAATTCCAGTTGTTCAACAGGGGCGCCAGTAATAATCATTCCGTCAAACTTTCTAGAAAACAATTCACTTGAAGGAATATAAAATTTATCAAGATAATCTTTTACTGTATTTTTACTTTGATGATTTTCCATGCGAACTAAAGAAATTTCAATTTGCAATGGAGTGTTTCCAAGAAGTCTAAGTAACTGAGTTTCTGTAACTTCTTTCGTTGGCATAAGATTTACAATTGCAATTTTTAACGGACGGATATCTTGAGTTAAAGCACGATTTTCCGTCATAACAAATATATTTTCTTCTTCAAGAATTTTACATGCTGGTAAATCTGATTGAATTTTTATTGGCATTAATTTCCTCTTTTTTTAATATTATCTTTTACCACATTTGGAAGTTCAATTTCAATATGATTTCTATACAAATATTTTAATGGATGAAAATCAAAAGCATTTACAGCCCATCCACCAATTTCTTTTAAGTTAATAACATTTAAAGAAAGTGGATGTTGCAACGGAATTATCATTCCTTCATCTAATAAGATTTCTTCAGCTTTTGCCAAAATTGAAAATCTATTTTCTACAGAAGCAATTGCCGCTTCTTCAATTAATCTATCAAATTCTTCATTTTTCCAATTAGAATCATTTAAAGTAGAATTTCCACGAAACAATTCCAAAAATGCCAATGGATCTGCAAAATCTCCAGTCCAACTGTACAAAAACAAATCAGCTTCAGAAGAAGCAACACTTCTTAAATATTTTGCAGGATGAATTTCCACAATTTGCAAATCAACATTCAAAGGCAACAAAGCATTTTTCATAATTTGCTTTTGATTTTCTGAAAAAAATCCAGTAGAAACTTCAAACACCAAAGGAATAATTTCTTCTTCCCCAATATCATTATTTCTTCTGGCTTCGTTCATCATATTCACAGCTTCAACTTCATCTGTGTAAGAAAAACCATTCACCGGAGGATACCCCGCCAAAGGATAGACAAAAGTTGTTGCAGGAATAGAAACATTTTTTCTTATTTCATCCCAAGGAAAAGCTTCCAAAACTGCATTTCTAAATTCTTTTTTATTCCAAACTTTTTCATCAGAAACAACTAAACTAATTTCAGAATCTTCTTCAAAAAAATCTTCATTCTCTTGCAATTTAAAAAACATATAAGTTGTTCCAAATTGACCAGAAAATTGCAACGCTTTTTTATTAATAATTTTGTTTGTATCAACATTTCCTGCAGAAATCCAATGAACATCACCAGTGTTAAACAATTGAGTGTTTAATTCTTTATCATCAGATTGCAAAAAAGTAATTTTTTCTAGTTTTACGTTATTTTTATCCCAATAATTTTCATTTTTTAATAATTCAATAACGCCATATTCATTTGAAGCCAAAATAAAGGGGCCGCTAAAAACAGTTGAATCTTCGTGAACAATTGAAAAAGCAGTATGACACAAAACACTTAAAAAATAATTTGCTGGAGAATTTAAAACAAAAGTGATTTTATTTTCTGCATTTACAACAATTCCAACGTCTTCTGATTTTCCAATTCCTTTTCTATAATTCTCTGCCCCACGCACAATATCAATTAAAGAAGCATAAGGTGCATTTGGATTTGCAAGCAACATCAAAAATGATTTTCTTACAGCATCCGCAGTAATTTTTTCACCATTACTAAAATAGGCATCATCTCTTAAAATAAAAGTCCATCTTTTTTTGTCTCTAGAGATTTTATAACTTACAGCAATTGCAAATTCTGGTTCCAAAGTTTTTGGATTATTACTAACCAAACCTTCGTACAATCCACTTAAAATTGCGGAATCAACAGAATAAGCGGTTGTCTGAGGATTTAAATCATGCGGAACAACAGATTCCACAATTACAATATCTTTGTACAAATCAAAATTAGAAACATTTTGGCTTTGAAGTAATTCTTGAGCATCACCTAGTTTTTCCAATTCTTCTAGTTCTTCCAAATTTGGCGAAAAATCATCTGCAAAAACAAGTGAACAAAATAATAGAAAAAATACACTTATAACTTTTTTTACTAATCTAATTTTAGACATTCTTTATTCCCAATTTCTTTAATTGTTCCGTTTCTTCCCTAATAGAAATGTATTCTCCACGTTTTTTGTTTACATTAATAATAGCATTTCTAAAAGAGTCTAAATCTATTTTCATTCCTTTTACTTTGATTTTATTTGAACCTTCCACATTATTTTTAAAATATGTGTCCAAAGCATTTATTGTTGTAAACATTGATTGTACTTCAGACAACTGTTTATTAACAAAAGATAATACGGAATCTTCTGGAGCTGAAACTATTTTTGCATATTCTGCATTTTTCATTACAATCACATTAAAAGTTTTGATTTTCTTTTCAACTTCTGTCAGAAAATCATTTACATAAACTTCTTCAGTTCTTGTAGAACCTGTTTTCTGATCAATAATCTTAACCTCGCAAACATGTTCTTTATTTTTTATTCCAAGAGCCTTTTTTAAAGCTGCAATAAACTTCGTAAATAATGTTTCTTTTTTAAAAAACAACAATTCAAAATTATCAACAAGTTTTGCCCGCAATTGAATTAATATAGGCGTAAAAGTTCCCATTGATAAAACTGTACCAACCAAAAATTCTCGTGTATCTACTTTTTTGCTTTCTTTTGAAGATGCTTTCCTTTCTGTAATTTCAAGTTTTGCCAAAACTTTATTGCGCAACGCTTCTTTTTTTTCATTAAAATCTTCATTTGCAATTTCAGTTATCAAATCATTATAAAATGGCTTTTTTCCCATCACTTTTACAAAAAGCCTTTTTATTTCTGCAATTTCACTTTCTACAGAATTAACTTTTCTTTATTATAATTTGGTCCCTCTATAATATCTTTTCTTACAATTCCTTTATAATATTCCCGTTGAAAAACAGACAAATCCATTAAATATCTTGAAATATTTTTACTTGATTTTACACATTTATCAATTGAATCTGTTAGCATATTTAAAGCAACACCAGCATTATTAACCTTTGCTTTATTAATTACAATTGCCAGATTTTTTACATTTGCCTTTGCACTATTCATAGAAATATCTTCCCAATAAAAGGAATTATTCAAGTCCATAAGCTTTTTGATTTTTCCAAGAGATAATCCGTCTACAGAAAAACGATAATATGTACAAACAAAGTCTAACATTGTTTCATATTTTGAAAAGCGTTCACTTAAAACAGTTTGTATTTCATTTTCACCAAAAGGTTCTGTATTTGGAATTTCAATATCAGAAATTCGTTGATCCATTCTATAAGGATCTTCTACAAGCAAAGATTTTTTAATAAAAAAATCATAAATTGTTCGTACACAAGTATGCAAAAGTCTAAATTCTTCCAAAAGTTCGAGTAAACGTTCTTCATTATACCATCTTTGTTTTTCAACAAGCATTGATTGCAACTGGCTTTCAAACGATTTATTTTCTTCCATAAAAAAATCCTTAATAAGTGAATAATAACTGATTTACACTTTCTTTTCTAGTTTACATACTTTTTCCTATTATATCATTATAGAACGCATTTTCAAATGGGTCAATTTTTCCCACAAAATATTTCATTTTTTTTCACTGTGTCAAAATTACACATTTGATTTTTTCTTTAGTTTCTAAATTCCCATTTTATCCACTTTGTTAATTCATTTTCTTTAATTATTCATCTTTTTTGTTTTTTTCTAATTTTTTTTGCCACTATATAATAACTTGGCACAGTTCTTGCTATATTTTAGTATAAAGTGAAAAGTTCTGGAGGTCTACTATGACATACGATGATGAAGTTTTGGCAATTTATCTTAAAGATATCAATAAAATCCCTTTATTAACAAGGGAAGAAGAAAATAATTTAGCAGAAAAAGCTAAAAAAGGTGATAAAGCAGCAAAAGACAAAATTGTTGTTGCCAATTTACGATTTGTTGTAAACATTGCAAAAAAATATCAAAATCACGGATTAGATTTAACAGATTTAATTAGTGAAGGAAACATTGGTATTCTTACAGCAATTGAAAAATTTGAACCGGCAAAAGGTTATCACTTCATCTCTTATGCAGTTTGGTGGATTCGTCAAAGCATTCTTAAAGCAATTTGTGAAAAAAGCCGTACAATTCGATTGCCTTTAAACAGAGCAAATGAATTAGTTCAAATTGAACATGCCAGAAAAATTGTTCATGGCAAAAAAACAGAAGCTCAAGAATTTGAAGAAATTGCCCAAATGCTTAACATGACTCCAGCTCACGTTCGTGATATGATTAACATTAGCCGTGATATGATTAGTTTAGACGCAGAAATCAACAGTGCAGACAACGAACACACTTCTGTAGCAGACTTCCAAGAAGATACAATCAACAAAAAGCCAGACGAACTTGCAATTGAAAATGCAATGGCCGAAGAAATTGATACAGTTTTGGAAACTCTTAGACCAAATGAAGCTAAAGTAATTCGTATGAGATACGGATTAAACGGTGCAAAACCAATGTCATTAAAAGAAGTTGGGGACGCTTGTCATCTTACAAAAGAAAGAATTAGACAAATTGAAAAACATGCCATCGGTCGTCTTCAACACCCAACAAGAGCAAGAAGACTTTCTTCCTTCGTTGCGTAGAAGTTTTTCGAAAAAGATCTTCGGGTCATTCCCGCACTTGATGCGGGAATCAAACACAAATCTCAAACACTAACATTTTAGCAACATAGAAATAGCGTCGTTTCTGGCGGCAAGAAGCATTTTTTTGTCTCTGGAAACGTCTGCTATTTTAAACTCTAAAGCACCTGATTGCAAAGTTCCATTCATTTCACCAGGGCCACGATTTTTTAAATCTTGTTCAGCAATATAAAATCCATCATTGCTTAAACGCAATGCTTTCATTCGCTCAATTCCGCTTTCTGTAATATTTTTGCTGTAAATCATAAAACAGTAAGATTGTTCAGAGCCACGCCCCACACGCCCACGCAATTGGTGAAGTTGAGACATTCCAAAATGATCCGCCTGTTCAATTACCATACAAGTTGCCCGTGGATTATCAACACCAACTTCAATAACAGTTGTTGCCACAAGCACTTGGATTTTTCCGCTGTGAAAATCATTTAATATTTTTGATTGTTCTTCTTCATCAATTCTGCCATGAACTAAAGCGCACTTAAATTCTGGGAAAACAGTTTCTGCCAAATGCTTAAAGTTTTTTTCAGCCGACTTTAGCCTTCTTGTAGAAATTACATCATCATCAGAATATTCAAAAGAAGATTTTTCCCCATCCAAAGCCTCATCATCAAAAGATTCAAATTCGTTTTCAATGGCAGGATAAACAAAATATGCTTGATTACCTTTCTTTAGTTCTTTTCGCACAGCCTCGTAAGCGTTTTTTTCGTTTCCTTCTTTTACAAGATAAGTGATTACTGGTTTTCTATTACTTGGCATAGTTTTCATAACAGAAATATCTAAATCGCTAAACATTGTTAATGCCAAACTTTGAGGAATTGGAGTTGCACTCATCATTAAAACGTGAGGTTCCAAAATTACATTATTTTCAGATTTTCTACCTTTTGCCAAAATTGCTTGACGTTGCGCAACGCCAAATCTATGTTGTTCATCAATCACAGCAAGTTGCAAATCATTATAAACAACATTTGCCGAAAACAACGCGTGAGTTCCAATAATTATATCAATTTCACCATCTTTTAACGCTTTTAATAATTGATTTCGGCCAGATGATTTTACATTTCCAGTTAAAAAGGCAGTGCGTACTCCAAGACACTCTAGCATTTTTGCAATTTTATCTGCATGTTGTTTTGCAAGAATTTCTGTTGGAGCCATAAACGCACATTGACCTTTCCAACTGATTGCACGCAAACAAACAAATAAAGCGACCAAAGTTTTTCCAGAACCAACATCACCTTGCAAAAGCCTGTTCATTGTGTGAACAAAGTTTTTTTCCACAGATGCCGATTCCGACTCAGCTTCTGAAATTGCAATTTTATTTCGTTCCAAATATCCTTGATCAATTTCTTCATCCATCTGAAAAATCACATTCATTTGGTCTTGTGTTAAATCAAAAGGGATTTTTTCTATTAATTTTTTTTGCAGCGGTGAAAGAGATTCCACAAATTCCGCTTTTGTAATTTCTTTTGCAGTTTTTACATCATTTTGATTTTCTGTTTTCTGATTTTCTACATTATTCCCATTGTAAGTTTGCTTTTTTTGCTCGTAAACAACATTTCCATTTTCATCAAATTCCAAAATTTTTGAAGGAATTACGCCACGCCTTTTATAAGACCGTTTTAAAATTGCATATTGAAATTTAAGCAATTCTTCGTAAGCCAAAGTTCTTCTTGCAGCAAAAGCTTCTTCCAAAGTTTCTGGATTATGAATCATAGAAATTGCCTGTTGTTTTGAAACAAGTTTATATTTTGAAATAAACTCAGAAGGAATTTCATCTTCAATTCCGTGACCGTATTGATTAATTGCATTTTTGATAATTTTACTCATTTGTTTTTGAGTAACACCTTCTGTTAATCTGTAAACTGGTAAAACAGAAGAATCTTCAGGCATAAGTTCAATCAACTGTTTTAAATCATCACAAGCAACATTTTGCTTAAATTTGGAAACATCAAAAGAAGAACTTTGCAACGAATTATATTTTACAAAAAATTGCCCCGAAACATTTACAATCATTCCAGGAAGAATCATTTTTTCAAGAAATTGTCTGTTAAAGCAAATTAATTGAGCAGTTGCAGTTCCA
The DNA here is from genome assembly GCA_017622055.1 of Treponema sp. Taxonomy (GTDB): domain Bacteria; phylum Spirochaetota; class Spirochaetia; order Treponematales; family Treponemataceae; genus Treponema_D. The sequence goes on from JAGARY010000185.1 coordinate 6,777, forward strand.
TCATTAATAATAATTTTTAAAGTTCGCATTTTCCCAAATCCAAACCATTCATGACCTAAAACTTTTGCAACTGTATGAACTTTTTTTGCTTTTGCAAAATCTTTTAAATACACTTTTTTCGACTTATCATCATAATCTTTTGGAAAATGATTTAATAAGTCTCCAACTGTAAAAATGTTAAGTCTTGCAAGAGATTTACTTAATTGTGGGCCAACACCAGAAACCGCAGAAACTGGTGTTTTTATTTGCTCAAGTTTCATTTATTAAAAAGGAATTGCTCTACACAAATTGAATAATATCGAAACTAAAAACTGGCACAAGAACAAAGCAACTGCCATTGTAATCCAAGTGATTAATAATGATGTTTTGTATGAGATTTGTCCTTTTGTAAAAGTACGTGAAATTTTGTATGTAAATTTTCCAAGCATTCCATCAAGATTGCTCCACATTGGATTATAGGAATTATTTTTGCTAAATAACAAAACAATCCAACGAATTAATATTACAATACAGAAAATTGAAAGCACTGAAGAAACAACGCTCCACAACATAGAAACTACAGAAGCTAAAATTCCACCAAACCAAATTCTTCCTGTAGCGGTAATGCTACTTAAAATTGAAGAAACTAAAGACAAAATACCAATTGAAAGAATTGGAGAAAAATCAACATGACCAAATCTTAAAAATCTTAATCTTGAAAAAAATCCCATATAAGGTTCTGTTATTGCAGAAATAAATCTTCCAAAAGAAGTAAATTTTATACCTGGCAACCAGCTCATAAAAATATCAATCAAACACAAAATTGTATAAATTGAAACTGCTGCAGAAAGTAAAGATAAAATGGAACTAATCATTTTTCACCTCAAAAAAAACATAAACTTAAGTCTTGTAAATCAATGACTAATAATAATCTATTCCGACCAAACTTCCAATACATGAGGATACTCTGCCAAATCTTTTATTAATTTTTCAGAGTAGGCAACTTTTAATTGGGCTTCACTTTTTACAATATAAGGAATTTTATTTACCCCTACATGAAAATATACTGAACAATCACCCATATTATCAAATAAAAAATCACGAATTGGAAGTAAATGTTGCGAAGAAGAGAAGTTTTCATCTAATCGAATATGTACAGAACTTTTTGACATATTTTCCAATTTTTGAGCATCTTCCAAAGAATCAACTAAGAAACTTGGAGTATCCCTAGTTCCGTCAACTTTTCCTTTAAATGCATAAATTCCATTATTTTCAATTTTGTCTCGCATAACCTCCCAAGTTTTAGGAAAGAATGTACAGTCAATTGAACCTTCAATATCTTGCAATTTACAGAAAGCCATTTCTTTATTATCTTTTTTAGTTCTAATAACTCTTAACTCAGAAACCATTCCCAAAGTGATATAAGAACGACCAGCATCTCTAATTTGCCAGAATTTTGCTCCAGAATCTTGTAAACGTTGTTTTTCAGCTTTATCTTCTGCAGCAATTCTTTCTATACTAGAAGATTTTAATGTTACTGCATGATTAATTGCTTTTTTGTAATCATCCAAAGGGTGTCCACTTACATAACAACCTATACATTCAAGCTCCATTTCCAAAAGTTGCATTGTAGGAAGGTTATCAATCAATTTAAACTGAAAATTTGTACTAACAGAATCTTCTGGAGCTAAATCGCCAAATAAATCTCCCTGACCTTTCCTCTTATCTTCCAAAATATCAGCAACAAAATCAATTGCATCTTCCATATTTTCCAAAAGAGTTGGTCTGTTATAATTTTGGCCAATTTCTTTTCCAACGTTATCAAATGCACCTGTTTTTATTAAAACTTCAATTGCTTTTTTATTTACTAGTGTTTTTTCACGACCATCTTCGTCTTTTTCTACCAAAGCACCAACACGCTTAATAAAATCCATAAATGATTCATAAGGCCCGTTTTGTTCTCGTTCTTTTACAATTGCAGCGGCAGCATTTTCTCCCATGCCCTTAATTCCTTTAAGACCAAATACAATTCTTCCATCAACAACGTCAAAAATTATGTCGGAACGGTTTACGTCTGGAGCATCAACAGGAACTCCCATGCGACGAGCTTCTTCTATATAAAAAGGAAGCCCATCTGTAGAAGTAATTTCGTTTGTTAAGTTTGCTGCCATAAATTCAGCAGGATAGTGGGCTTTTAACCACCCAGTTCTGTAAGCCAAAACAGAATAAGCCGCCGCGTTCGAC
>JAGARY010000186.1 GCA_017622055.1 Treponema sp.
ATCCAGAACAATTCTTAACTTGGGCAAATAAACACATTTATGATGAATACTTTGTGGAATACAAACTTGACGGAGCTTCCCTTGAACTCCAATACGAAAACGGAAAACTAATTCACGCTGTTACTCGTGGAGATGGAAAAATTGGAGATGATATTACTGCTAACGCAAAAAAAATGAATGGTGTAATTCAAAATCTAAAAATCAATGATGAAGAAGTTTTGTTTACTGGTGGCATTCGTGGCGAAGTAATTATGACTCATCAAGTTCATAAAACACATTTTAGCGACAAAGCAAATTGTAGAAATGCTGCCAACGGCTTAATGAAGCGATAAGATGGTGAAGGAAGCGAATATTTAACTCTTATTGTTTACGACGCCCTTTCTACAAACGACAAAATCTTTTTTAGTGATGAAGAACAAAAAATCAATTGGTTAAATAATTGTGGATTTAATGTTGTAAAACTTGAAATTTGTAAAACTCCAAATGATGTAATTTCTTACCGTGAAAAAGTAATGGAAGAAAGAAAAAACTTGGAATTTGATATTGATGGCCTTGTAATAAAAGAAAGAAATATCAATTTAGAAGATTCTTTTAGAAACAGACCAGACAGACAAATTGCATTTAAATTTAGTTTGGAAGAAGCCATTTCTACAATTAAAGAAGTTGAATGGAGCGTAAATGGGGAAACTTATACTCCAGTTGCCATTTTTGATGAAGTTGAACTAAACGGAACTCGTGTTACAAGAGCAAGTTTAGCAAATCCAGATACAATGCGTGCTTTGAATGTTAAAATTGGAAGCAAAGTTGTTGTTGTAAAACGTGGTGAAATTATTCCAAAAATTGAAAGCGTTGTAGAAAATAATCCATCTACAACTTCCCCAATAATTGTTCCTTGTGAGTGCGAAGTTTGTCATTCAAAATTAGTTGATGCAGGTTCAAGATTGTATTGCGCAAATAAAAATTGTGCAAAAAGAGTATTGCATCAATTGTTAAAGTTTCAGCAAGTTGTAGATATTCGAGATTTAGGTGAAACTTTAATTACAGAGCTTTTTAATTCAAAAAAAGTTCAATCAATAAAAGATTTATATTCATTGTCTATTGAAGATTTAGTGCCATTTTTCCTAAATCAAGAAAGTATTGAAAACGAAAAACAATCTTTAGGTGCAGAAAAAGTCTACAAAAGTATACAATCTCACAAAAATATGAGTCTTCCAACTTTTATTGGAGCCTTTGATATTGAAGGAATTGGTGAAACTACAATCGAAAAACTTGTAGAAGCTGGTTTTAATTCCTTAGAAAAACTTTTTGAAGCAACAGTTGATCAAATTGCAGCTGTTTATGGGTTTGCTCAAATTACTGCTCAAACTTTAAAAGAGGGCTTAAACGAAAATAAAGAAGAAATGCTTTATCTTGTAAATAATGGAATTATTACGTTGCAACTTCAAACTGAAGGTTTACTTACGGGAAAATCTTTTTGTTTTACTGGTGAATTAGTTACAATGAAGCGTGCTGATGCAGAAAAATTAGTAAAAGAAAATGGTGGAACAACAAAATCATCTGTTACAAAAGATTTGTCATATCTTGTAACAAATGATACAGAAAGTGGATCTTCAAAAAATCAAAAAGCCCAAAAGTTTGGAATTCCAATTATTAATGAAAAAGAATTTCTTACTCTTGTTCAAAAGTAAAGTTTGATAAGAAAAATTCTGGTCTAACAGAAGCTCCGTTTAAACGCATTTCCCAGTGTAAGTGTGGTCCTGTAGCCAAACCTGTTGCTCCTGATTTTCCAATTAGCTCACCTTGTTTAATCATATCGCCTTCTTTTACCAAAAGTTCAGAAAGGTGATAGTACAAACTGTAAAGCCCTGGTAAGTGTTCAATTACAACAGAATATCCTGTAGAAATTCTGTCTTCTGCCATTACAACCCGACCAGCAGCACAAGAGTTAATTGGTGTGCCAGTTGGAACTCCGTAGTCATTTCCGTGGTGAATGCTTGTAGAAGATTTTCCATTTGTGTATGCATAAGTTCTGCGATCTCCAAAATAAGAAGTGTATCTTGTGGAATCTGTTGGAACTGTCATTTTTCCCAAAGAATAAACATCAGAAGGCATAACTGTAAACAAAATAGAATTTAATTTATCAATCTGTGCAGCACGTTTTGGAGAATTATCTGTTTTTATTTCTGTATTTTTTTCATCTAATTCAATTGTTTCTTCAAAAAAAGTTTTTTCGGTAAATGTTAAAGGAAGTTCAAACTCTTTAAATTTGTTTTTTGAAAGATTAAAAGTGACTCTTATGGAATAATTTGCGTTTTTTAACCAACTTGAAAGGGGAATTCCAGCCAAAACTTCAATGTTATTTGATTTTTTTGATTTTGAAATTGAATAAAATGTTGATTTATCAATTTCTTTTTTATCTTTTATTAATTGAAGTAAAGAATTTGTTGCAATTTCTGATTTGTGTTTTTTTAATTCACCTGTAGGTTGAATATTTAATCTTACAAAAATTGCATCTCCAGGAGTAACTGTTTCTGTATAATTTACGATTAATGAAAAATTTTCATCTTGATATTTTGCAGTTGCACAAAATAAAAAAGTAGAAAATAAAATCAATAATGAACTAATAAATATTTTTTTTGAATAATTTCTTTTTAAAATCATTTTACCCTCTATTTTTGTAAATCTTTAATGATAAACTGATTTGTAACAGTTCCATTAAAATAATTTTTATTTAATGAATATAATATATCACATTTTTCGCTTACATTTATATAATTTCTTAATAATTCTCCTTGGCTCCAATACATGGCAGGAAATTTAAAATTATTATTTGCAAATGTAAGTTTTAAGTGAGTTGGTTCTTTTTTTCCAACTTCTGTTGCTTCATAAATTCCAAAACCTTCTGTTTTTAGAATTAGTTCCGGATTTTCGTTTCCGTAAGGTTCAAATAAATCAATAAGTTTAAATAATTCAGGAGTTAGATATGAAGGAGGAATATTTGCGTCAATCACATATTCAGTTTTTTCATCTTCCAATGTAATTTCTGGCAAAAGATTTTTAATTTTACTTAAAAATTCAGGAAGTTTTTTTGTTTCAAAAGAAAATCCTGCTGCACAATCGTGGCCACCGTGATTAATAAAAAAGTCCCCAAATTTATTAAGAAAATCTGTTGCTACAACACCTCTGTTACTGCGCATTGAACCTGTGCAAACTTCTTCTTGCTGGCAAATTGCAATTGAAGGAACTTTAAAATCAGACATAAGACGGCCTGCAAAAAGACCTGTTAGTCCTTGGTGAATTGAATCATCAATTACAAGGCAAAGTTTATTTTCGTTTTGTTGTAAACTTTCAGAAGCTTTATTAGAAACTTTAAAAATTGTGGAATTTACAATTTCTTTTCGTTTTTCATTTAATTCTACAATTTTAAATGCTAATTGTTCTCGTCGTTGTGGATTTTCTTCAATTAAAAGTTCCAGTGCAATTTCTGGCTGACCAAGTCTTCCTGTGGCGTTTAATGCCGGAATTACAGACCAAGACAAATCTATTGAATTGATTGTTTGAAAATTTAATCTTAAAGCACTAAATAATTCTCGTAATCCGTTGCAAGGTTCTTTTTTTATAAAATTTAATCCATTATTTACAAGGATTCTATTTTCATTTTTCATTGGCATAATATCTGCAAGGGCAGCCAATGCAACTAATTGTAAATCTTTTTCTTGATTTTTTGCAAACAAAGGATATTTTGTGTCAATTATTCGTTTTGAATATGAAACAAATAAATTAAAAATGCTTTTAATAATTGAATTTTCTTCTGGAATATATTTTGCCAAAACAGAAAGTGGAGGTAAGTCAAATGCATTTTTTTGTCGCAAAGAAGGATAAACTTGACTAATTTGGCTTTTTAAATCTGTTAAATTAAAATCAATTCCGTACCCAAAAAGACTATTTAATATTGATAAAGTTTCTTTTGAATCCCAAACATAAATCAAATTTCCTTGAACAAATGTGGGAAATCTTAAATCATAAATTGAAGTTCTTTGAGGATCAATTTTTTCGTGAAGTTGTTTTGTAACTAAAAGATTTCTTGTTTTTAAACAATCTAAATCAAAAGTTCCATCTTGATTTTCGTTTATGTGCAAAATGCAAACTTCACTGTTGTAATATTCTGTGTGAGCAAATCTTAAGGCTTCAACTAATTTGTAAGAAACTGCGGCACCAGAAATATCTTTAAATGGATAATTTGAATCATCTGTTTTTGGATTTACAATTACAGTTGCGTAAGGTAAATCTTCTGGTGGATTATGATGATCTGTAACAATTACATCAATTCCTAAATCATTTGCGTGATTAATTTCTTCATTGTTAGAAATTCCGCAGTCTACAGTAATAATTAAACTTCCGTTATTGTTGTAAAATTCGTCGATGGCAGAAATGCTTAATCCGTATCCGTCTTCTTCTTTTGGAAGTTTGTATTCAACATCAATATTTATGCTTTTTAAATACAAATACAAAATTGCTGTACTTGTAATTCCGTCTACATCGCTGTCTCCAAAAATTAAAACTTTTTCTTCTTCATCTTTTGCTTGTAAAATTCGTTCAACAGCGTCTTCAATTGAACTAAAATTGTAAGGACTATGCAAAAAACGTAAATCGTTTTCCAAAAAATATAAAATATCTTGGCCTTCTTTAATATTTCTGCGTAAAAAAATTGATGAAAGTATATTTTTAAAGTCTTTTGAATTTTCTAAATCTTCAAATTTGTTTCCAAAAAAAGATTGCACATTTGCTATTTCTTTTGGATTTATTTCTGTAATTTTCCAGTTG
>JAGARY010000187.1 GCA_017622055.1 Treponema sp.
CATGCTGGAAAAATTATTGAATTTTCTAAAAACTAAAAAATAGGGTAAAAAAATGGCAGAATTTGTTTCAAGTTTTATTACAGGTTGGTCAGATGTTGTAAAAGATGATATCTGCCATTTTTTACCAAAAGTAAAAATTATCAATGTTTATGATGGAATGATTCATTATAAATATGATGGAAATTCCCGCGATATAGAAAAAATTCCATACTTTAATAACACATTTTTTGTTTTGCAATCTTTTTCAAACAATAAAACCGATTTTTCAAAAATGGTTTCTACTGTTGCAAAGAAAAAGCATTTTTATTTAATTAGCAAAGGCTCTTTTAGAGTAAGATTTTCAAAAGAAAATCAATTTTGTAAAGTAGATAAAAATGTGGCAAGAAATGCAGAAAATATTGTAATTCAAAATTCAAAACTTTCAATAGACAGACTAAATCCTACGACAGAAATTTGGTATGTAATTCGTCGTGAAAATTTTTCTTTTTGTGGTCAACTTTTGAGCAAAAGAGAATTTACTGAAAAGAACTTAAATAAAGGGGAATTACGTCCTGAAGTAGCATATTTGATGTGTTGTTATGCAAACATTCAACCAGAAGACGTTGTTCTAGAGCCCTTTGCAGGTTATGGTTCAATTCCAATTCAAATTTCAAAACATTTTAAATATGGCAAACTTTTTGTAAGCGACATAGATTCAGAACGAATTTCTGATTTGCAACAAAAAAAACATTTAAAAAAAGAAAACATTTTTATTGAAGAATGTAGTGTTTTTGATTTGCCAACAAAACGATCAGAAATCTCTTGTATAATTACAGATCCTCCTTGGGGTTTTTTTGAAGAAATTGCTGATATTACTAAGTTTTATATTGATATGTTTGAGTCATTTAGAAAAATTTGTAGGGAAAATTGTAAAATAGTGATTTTAACAGCTAGAGTTGAAAATTTTATTCAAGCGGCAGAATCATCAAATGTGAAACTTTCAGAAAGGATAAATACTTTAATAAATGGAAAAAAAGCAAGTTTGTTTAAATGTAAATTAAAATAACAAACTTGCTTTTCTGTGTATTAATTTTTTTAAACTGATTAGTCGTCAAAGTCTTCTTCAAAACCTTCGTCATCATCAAATTCGTCATAATGATTTCTGTAGGCAATTATACCGTCTTCACTTTCAACATCATCATAAGGTTCGTCAACGTCATCTTCCTCTGTAAAAACATCGTCGTACAAATCTTCATCATAATCGTCTAAATATGAATCGTCATCTTCATCAAAATCGTCGTCAAAGTCATCATCAAAATCATCTAAAAGAGAATCATCATTATCATAAGAATCATCAAAATCAAATCCTAAAGAAGACTCAAATTCAAAATCAGAAAAAGACATAAAAACCTCAATGCAAATAAAGATTGTTATAAATAAGTGAATTCCGACTACTGAAAATGTAATTCAGCGGGGGCTAAATGTCAACTAGTTTGAAAAATAAAAAAAATAAAAAATGGTTAAAAGTATTTGACATTAAACCAAAAAATCAGTAATATAATATACACGAATGTTAAATGTGACTTACGAAAAAGCATATGCAAAAGTTAATTTTGGATTGAATGTTTTTTCAGAAAGGGGCGATGGCTTTCACAATATTGAAAGCATATTTCAAACTGTTGATTTGTATGATGAGTTGATGGTTTCTGAAATTGCAGATAATAGATGTGTTGTGGAGTGTGATACTTTTAAGTTGCCCGAAAAAAATACTTTGACTAATTCGTATGAAGCGTTTTGCCAAGTTTCAATGGTAAAAGTTCCTGGTGTGAAAGTTGTCTTAAAAAAGATGATTCCTTCAGGTGGTGGACTTGGTGGTGGTTCTGCTGATGCAGCTGCTTTAGTTAGAGCGCTTCAAAAGATTTGTGGAATTAAGCTTTCTGCTAGTCAGTTGAATCAAATTGCTGAGAAAACAGGAAGTGATGTGTTCTTTTTTATGAATTGCGATGATGAAGGTAAAGGTTGTGCTTTAGTTTCTGGTCGTGGTGAAGTGGTAAAGAGAATTGTTCCACGAACTGATTTGTTTTTGTTGTTGATTTTTCCTGAGTTAAGTTCTTCAACGAAAGAAGCTTATGCTTTAGTAGATGAGTACTTGATGAAGAAAGATAAAGTAAAAGGTCTAGGTCTTTTAGAACTTGAAGATATATATCGAAGTGATGTAAAAACTTGGAACTTGGTAAACACTTTTACACCTGCGTTGAGCAAGAAATATAAAGAAATTGATGCTGCTTTGATGGATTTGAAAAAAGTTGGTTCAGAGTATGTTGAAATGACAGGTTCTGGTTCTACGGTGTTTGGTGTCTATACTTTGGAACAACAAGCGATTAGTTCATATAATTTGCTTGCTGAATTTTGGAATTGTAAAATAGCACGAGTTGTTTAACTTGGGTTATTAAATGGAGGATGAGGTATGCAGATTACTGAATTAAGAATCAGAAAAGTTGAAGATGAAGGTAAGTTACGAGCTTATGTTACAATTACATTTGATAATTGTTTCGTTGTACATAACGTAAAAATTATTGAAGGTAAAACAGGATTATTTATTGCTATGCCTAGCAGAAAAACTGCTAATGGTGAGTATAAAGATGTTGCACATCCAATAAGTCCTGAATTTAGAACAGAACTTCAAGATAAAATCCTTGCAGAATACAATGCAGGACATGTTGAAGTTGGCAGTGGTGATTCAGCTGACGAATAGTTAGCTTATCATATATAAAATTGGGTCGTCGTCAAGTGGTAAGACAACGGCTTTTGGTGCCGTCATTCCGCAGGTTCGAATCCTGCCGACCCAGATTAAAGCTTCTACAAATAGTAGGAGCTTTTTTTTGTTTAAAATAATATTGAGTAGAATACTTATTTTTCAGGATTCGAAGCGAATGAGCGACCCGAAAAATGCGAGCTGGCGCAGCATTTGAGGGCACAGTTCCACGGATGGAACTGTGAGCGAAGAAGCCGCCCTGTAATAAAAAAACAGGATGTTTTTTTGTGGAAGGGCGAATCCTGCCCTTTATTTTTATCCATCAATTAAATTTTGTAAAATATCTGAAAGTTTTTGTTTTTTGTTTTCTTTGTGGAACATTTTGTTTATTTGGCTTTTGTAGTTTTGGTAAATCTTAAAGCGAATAATTTCGCCTTTTGCAGAAAGTTCTTCTTTTGGATTTTCCCATTTTTCCAAGAAAACAAATTGCGAAACTCTTTCAAAGTTTTTAAATCCGTTTTTGGCACAAATTAAACGTTCCATTTCGCGACGAATAAGTTCTTGAACAAATTCGCTTGCTAAAAGTTTTGAATCATTATCGGCATGAGGAATTTCACGTTGTTTTGCAGCACCACGCAATGCTTCTTTATTTGGAATGATTAACGCACCAAGTGCATTTTCATCTTGCCCAGCAACAACAGCCTGCTGAATATATGGAGATTCTGCCAATTTTGCTTCAATTGGGAACGGTTCAACATTTTCGCCACTACGCAAAACAATTGTGTCTTTTTTGCGACCACGAATCATCAATTCTCCATTGTAAGTTTGAATTGCAATATCACCTGTATTAAAATATCCATCTTCGTCAAAAGCACTGGCAGTCAATTCATCTTGAAGATAATAACCTTTCATAACGTTTGTACCTTTTACAAACAAAATACCTTTTTCGCCAGGTTTTGCCAAAGTTTTATCTTCTTTTACAATTTTTACGTTCAAATAAGGCATTGGTTTTCCAATAGTTCCCATTACGGGATTATAACGTTCACGCATAGCAACCATAGGAGCGGTTTCTGTAAGTCCATACGCTTCCAAAATCTTAATTCCAATTGAGTTAAAGAATTTATCAAGTTTAGAAGGAAATCCTCCACCACCAGAAATTCCACAAATAAATTGGCCACCAACCATATCTTTTATATTTCTAAAAAATAATTTATCACCAAGTTTTCTAAAAGGATACAAAATGCCATAAGGAACATACAAAAGTTTTTTCATTCCCACTTTAAACAATGTTGTGTGCTTAAACTTTTTGTTACGGCACTTAATTTTGTCCATCAATACAATAGAACCTTTTGAACAACTAGAAAAGAAATTAAACAAAACCCAAACAATTTTGGAATCGTTTTTGATTTTTTTAGAAATGGCCTGATACAAAGCATCCCAAACGCGAGGAACACATGGCATAACTTGAGGACGCACTTTTAAAAAGTCAGAAAGTAAAACGCTTGCAACAGGTTTTGAATAACACAAAGTTCCAGCAAAATAAAAAACAAAAAATTCAAAAACACGCTGATAAACGTGCCAAATTGGTAAAATACACATACAGCGGTCTGCTCGGTGAAAATCCAATCTGTCTTGCATTGGTTGCAACTGGCACAAAAAGTTTTTATGAGTTAATTCAACGCCTTTTGGAGTTCCTGTTGTTCCAGAAGTAAAAATGATAGTTGCAGTTTCTTCTGGTTTTATGTTCAAAATGTTTGTTTCAATAACTTCAGGATTTTCTTCACGCCATTTTTTTCCAGCTTTTACAATGCTTCTAAAACGGTGCAAAGTAACATTTCCAAGTTCATATTTATCCAATGCTTGGTTTTGATCATCCACCAAAATAATATGTTCAAGTTTTGGAAGTTCAGAAATAATTTCACTAAGTTTTCCTAAAACATAAGGATTTTCTACACAAACAGTGCGACAATCTGTAAATCCTAAAATGTAGGCAAGTTCCTTTGTTGTAACATCAGTGCCACGGGGAATATCGCTACAACTAATGGCCATAATTCCAAGGCTTACAATTTGCCATTCCGCACGGTTGTCGCTAATGTGGCCAATATGTTCACCTTTTTTAGTTCCTAATGTCAAAAGGCCGCCAGCAAAATCTAACATTTGATTCATTAACTCTTTGTAAGAAGTTGGTTGAAAAACTCCCTTTACATCTTTTGAAAGTTGTGCAGTAGTTTCTGAATATCTTAAACCTTGATGATATAGCAAATGAGGAAGACTAGAAATCATTTTTTTACCCCGAATATTTAAATTTTTGTATTGTATATTTTATACAAAATGACAAAAAAAGTCGATATGTCAAATAAAAAAAACAAGTTCGGAATCTTTTCCTTTTACATTTCTCTATCTTCTCTTTTACTACTTTTTCTGTTATATTTTATCTATATGGAAAATTTAGAAGTTTTAGAATTTGATTACATTATTATTGGTGCTGGTGCTGCAGGGCTTGCTTCTGCTCAATACGCTGCTCGTGGCGGGCTAAAAACTGTTGTTTTGGAAGGAATTGTAGAAGGTGGGCAAATTATGCAAATCACCGAATTGGAAAATTATCCTGGTATTTTTCCTTCTTGTTCTGGTGTAGATTTTATAAAAACAATGAAAGAACAAACTCTTGCCTTTGGAGCTCAAATTCATAATGTAAATGTTTCTTCAATAGACAAAACTTCTAATCAATTTGTAATTAAAACAAAAGATAAAATTTATAAATCAAAATGTTTGTTAATTGCCACTGGAGCAGTTCACAAGCAACTTGAAGTTCCTGGCGAAAAAGAATTAAGTGGTCGTGGTGTTTCTTATTGTGCAGTTTGCGACGGTCCATTTTTTAAAAATCGCAATATTGTTGTTGTTGGTGGCGGTGATTCTGCTTGTAGCGAAGCAATTTATCTTTCTTCAATTTCAGACAAAGTTAGCATTGTTCACAGAAGAGATTCTTTTAGAGCTCAAAAAGCGGTTGTAGATAAAATGCTTAATTCTGGGGTAAAACCAATTTACGATTCTGTTGTACAAAGCATTAATGGTTCTGTAAAAGTTGAATCTGTTACTCTAAAAAATGTAAAAACTGGTCAAACTTCTGATGTTCCTTGTGATGCAGTTTTTATTTTTACAGGAATGACACCTCAAACTTCTCTTGTAGAAATGCTCCCAAAAGACGAAAGTGGATATATCAAAACAAACGAGAATATGGAAACTGCAATGCCAGGACTTTTTGCAGCTGGTGACGTTAGATCAAAATCTTTCCGCCAAATTGTAACTGCTGTTAGTGACGGTGCAATTGCTGCAAATTCTGCAAAACATTATATAGAAAATCTTAAATAATTAAAAAAAGAAAGTTTTAATATGAAGAAAGTTTTTAGTTTATTTGTTACTTTGCTTTTATTTTCAAATATTTATTCTCAAGAAGTTACTTTTTGGTCTGACATTCCAAATGATGAACTTGCTACTTTAATTACAGACCAAATGACAAATACTGAGTTGTATTCTCAGATTTTAATGTTTGGATGGGCTGGAGCAGAACCAGAAGAAATTTTGTATCAGTGGGTTAGTAGAGGCTTGGGAAGTGTAAAAGTTTTTGGTTGGAATACAGACGACATTCATCTTGTGGCAAAATCAATTACAAATCTTCAAAAAAGTTCCCATAAAAATAGATTTCAAATTCCTTTGTTTGTGGCAACCGACCAAGAAGGTGGCTGGATTCGTCACGTAAAAGGGGATACAACTATCACACCTGGAAATATGGCAATTGGAGCGGGTGGTTTTCCTGTAGATTCTTGGTACACCGCTTATTATATTTCAAAAGAAATTAAGTGTCTGGGAATTAATATGAACTTTGCTCCAACTGTAGATTTGTTTACTAATTTTGATTCAACAATTATTGGAACTCGTTCTTTTGGTTCTGATCCAGAAAAATCTGGCATTTTGGGTGCTGCCTTTGCTGCTGGAAGTGAAGCTGCAGGTGTAATTCCAACTGTAAAACATTTTCCTGGCCACGGGGACACAGAATTAGACTCTCACGGAAAACTTCCTGTTATTGATATTGATTTTGAAACTTTTACAACACGGGAACTTGTTCCTTTTAATTATTTAATTCAACATGGAGTGCCTGCTCTTATGACTGGCCATTTAAGTTTTCCACAAATTGATTCCACAGGTGCTCCCGCTAGTCTTTCAAAATATTTTTTGACTCAATTACTCAGAAATCAACTTGGTTATAAAGGTTTAATCATTACAGACGATATGATGATGGTTGGAGCTACAAGTTATGCAGGCTCTTTATCTGAAGCGTTTAAAATGGCAATTGAAGCTGGAAACGATATTATTCTTTCTTCTACAACTGCAAAATTAAACGAAGCTCTTTGGACAAAAAATCTTGACCGAATGTCTTCTGATCAAGCTTTTTATGAGCGTGTAAAAGATGCTGCCCGCAGAGTAATAAAAGCAAAATTAGATTATTTTAAAAGTGGAAATGCGGCTCCTTTGTATCCAGATCCAACTACAATTGATAACTTTGTTCCAGATAAAGAAGGACAACAGTTTTTCCTTGAACAAGCGTGTCGTTCAATTACAATAGAAAAAAAAGGAAACATTCCATACACAAAAGATAATTCTGGACGCATTTTGCTTGTTGGTTCTTTGGATTCTTTCTTTAAGGATGGGAAAAAACGTTACCCAGAATCTGGGGAATTCCGCTTTTCTTACGAAACTGGTCCAAACGAAACTCAATGGGTAATTGATAATCTTCCTGGTGTTGCAAAAAATTATGATACAATTATTCTTTGTGTTTCTAGTGAAAATCATGTAAAAATTGCAAATATCTTTAAGAATTCTGGAAAAAAAGTTGTAATTTTGAATACTCGTTCTCCAATTTTGGCAGAATCTTTATCTTGGGCTGATTGCGTTTTAATTGGCTACAGTTGGCGTTGTGAATATTCATTAAATGCAATGCTTGGAGTAATAAACGGTGAATTTGAAGCAGAAGGCACAAAGCCTTATTAAAAAGTAATTTTTAATCCGTCATAGGCAGCTTCTACAACACCACCGTCCGCTTTTATTTTTTGTAAGTTTTCAAACTTACTTAAATTTTCGTTAATAAAATCATTTACTTCTTTGTGAGAATGATTATGTGTTAAATGAGTAAAATATGCATTTTTGCAATTGATTTTATTTGCGGCTTCCATTGCTTGAATTAAATTAAAATGAGTTGAATGTTCTTTTACTCTAAGTCCATCAATTATTAAATATTCCAAGCAAGAACAAGTTTTGTTAATTAACTCAAAACTCTGCTGGCTAATAAAATTACAATCTGTTAAATATGCAAAATTATTTAAAACCCAACCGTAAGTAGCAAGGCTTCCGTGCATCATAGGAATTGGTGTAATTTTTACATCATCAATAACAAAACTTTGAGTAGGAACATTTATAGAAATTTTTGCAGTTCCGCCACCTTCTTTTTTATTCATAAACATGTAGCTAAAGGCATCTTGAATATAATTTGCCGCAATTTGATTCATGTAAATTGGAATTGGAGGGGCGTCATATTTTTCTGAATTTGCATTTTCTTTGTGGGGCCCTGAACAAGAAAAAACTCGCAAATCATCAATTCCAAAAAGATGGTCTGCGTGGTGATGTGTAAGTAATACTGCATCAATTTTTTCTATATCGTGGATGATTGCTTGTTGTCTAAAATCTTGGCCCATATCAATTAAAATGTTTGTTCCGTTGTTGCTAGTAAAATAAACAGAACTTCTGAATCTTTTATCTTTTTGGTCTGTAGATTTACAAACTGAACATTTGCATTTTATAACTGGAACCCCGTGGCTTGTGCCTGTTCCCAAAAAAGTTAATTCCATATATGGAAGAATATAATATAATGAAAATAAAGTAAATTAAAAGAAGGTTTATTTTAAACACTATTTGATACAAAAACTACAATGACGTTGAGACGCTCCCAGTCAAGCGAACTGTAAAAGATGCTATCGAACTTTTAAGGAATTGTGATTTAGGTCAAATGGTTCGCTACGCTGCCACCATTTGA
>JAGARY010000188.1 GCA_017622055.1 Treponema sp.
AACAAATTTAAAAGAAACTAAAACTTTGAATCAAGTTGCTTCAGAATTTGCAGCCCACAAAGATTTTCAAACAAAAAGTGATTTGGGACTTGTTATTAATCCAAAAACAATTGAATTATTATATGCTGCAGCAAAATCAAAAAGATTTGGAAATGTTTTACTTTGCAATTACAAAGATACATACAATCCTTTAATTGAAGAACAATTTTGTGCAATAACTGCAATTATTGATAATATAGTTTTTGTTGCTTTTAGAGGAACTGACGATACAATTGTTGGTTGGAAAGAAGATTTTAATTTGGCATTTAAAGATTTTGTTCCAGCACAGCAAGAAGCAGTGGCATATTTAACAGATGTTATTGATAATTTTAGATTTAAAGATATTTTTGTAGGTGGCCACTCAAAAGGTGGAAATTTGGCAATTTATAGTGCCGCAAATATAAAATCAAGATTTCAAAAGAAAGTTGATGCTGTTTTTAATTTTGACGGACCAGGATTTCTTGAAGAAACGCTTTTAAAAAGTAACTTTATTGAAATTTTAGAAAAAACTACTAGTGTTTTTCCTCAAGGTTCAATTATTGGAATGCTTTTTAAACATCAAAAAGATTATTCTGTAGTTTCCAGCGATGGATTTTTTGTAATGCAACACGATCCTTTTACATGGAAACTTGACGGACCAGATTTTTTAAGATGTGAAGATTTAGACAAAGGAAGTGCTTTTTTTCACAAAATTTTTAATGAATGGTTTGTAAACTTGGAAAAAGAAAAACGTGAAGAATTTGTAGAAACACTTTTTGACCTTTTAGAAACAACAGAAGCAAAAACAAATTCAGAATTAACGGCAAATTGGGTTAAAAACTCTAGCAAAATAATAAAAGCATTTTCAGATTTAGATCCAGAAATCAAAAAATCAACAGGAAGCACAATTGGAGAATTTTTTAAATTAGCAAAAAAATCAGTTTCTGACAAAATCATTGCTGAAAAAAATAAATTAAGTGATACAATATCTATATGAAAATTTTAATTGTTGACGACGAAGCACCAATTCGGGAATTGTTAAAATACAATTTGGAAAAAGAAGGATTTTCTACATTACAAGCAGAAAATGCAGCACAAGCAGTTGGATTTTCAAAACTGGAATTACCAGATTTAATTCTTCTTGATTTAATGTTGCCAGATTTAAGTGGCTTGGAAGTTTGTAAAATCTTAAAAAAAGACAAATTAACAGAAAAAATTCCAATCATTATGGTTACTGCAAAAACTGAAGATGAAGACGTTGTGGCAGGCTTGGAACTTGGTGCAGATGACTACATTACAAAGCCATTTTCACCAAAAGTATTAATTGCTAGAGTTAATTCTGTTGTAAGAAGAAGTAAAAAATCAGAAGTCAAAATCAATAATCAAGATTTTATTTGCGTAAATAAACTTAAAATTGACATAAAAAAACATGAAATTTCTTGGGACAATAATTTTATTGATTTTAGCGCAACGGAATTTGCAATTGTAGAATTTTTGGCAAAAAATGTAGGGCAAGTTTTTTCAAGACAACAAATTATAAACGCTGTAAAAGGTTCTGATTATCCAGTTACAGCACGAGCAATTGATGTTCAAATTTTGGGAATTCGAAAAAAGCTTGAACAATTTAATACATCAGATTTTAACGTAAGCGATTTGATTTGTACAATCAGAGGAATTGGGTACAGAATGCAGGAGGACAAAAACTCTGATGCATAAAAATCCAAAAAGGAAACGAATCAAATCTTTATCCATTTCTGTTCTATTAATTTTATTAAACTCAGTCATTTTGGCAATTGGATTTGTTGTATTATTAAATCAAAATATTAATACACTTAAAGCTACGGCTCAAGTTCAAGGAGAAAAAAACTTACGAACTTTTAGTGGAGTTTTAATACCATTAATTAATGCTAACGCCAACAATTTAGACACTTTTGCAAAATCAATTGCATCTCACACAACCGATTTCCGAGTTACAATTGTCGATAGTTCTGGAAAAGTTTTGGCAGATTCCGATGTTAGTGAAATTTCAACTTTAGATAATCACTTAAATCGTGAAGAAATTCAGGGAGCACTTTCTGGGAAAAAAATCACAACCATAAGAAAAAGTTCTGTTTCAAAAGATGATGTTATGTATTATGCCGTTCCTATAAAAATTGACGGAGAAGTTTTTGCATTTAGAGTATCTATGCCAGTAGGAACTTCGGTTTACTTTACAACTGATGTTGGATTAAAAATGATTTTTTCAATTTGTCTAATATTTTTTGTATTGCTACTTTTTTCTCTTTTAATTTCATTTTATATAATTAAAGGAATTAAAAAACTTACAAAAGCCGCATTTGAATATAAAAAAGGAAATTTTAGTTACAAAGGGAATGTTTCTTCTCCAAAAGAATTGGCCCAACTTTGCCGCTCAATGGAAAATATGGCAACTGAATTGGCTCGCTTGGAACAAGTTAGAAAAGATTTTGTTTCAAACGTTTCCCATGAATTAAAAACTCCAATCACTTCAATTACAGGATTTACAGAAACTTTACTTGACGGAGCCATTGATGACAAACAAAATTCAATCCATTTTTTAGAAATCATTAAATCCCAAAGTAAAAGACTTTCCGCAATCATTGAAGATTTACTTTCACTTTCCAGATTAGAAAAAGATAGCAAAAAACCAGAAATGATAAAAGAAAACATTTTAGATCTTTCAATTTTGATTTTTAATGGATTTAAAGATTCTGCTAATGAAAAAAATATTCAAATGGAAGTTCAAAATAATTTTGATTCAGTTTTTTGCATGCTAAATGCAGGCCTTTACGAAGAAGCATTGGGAAACATCATAGACAATGCCATAAAATATTGTCCTCAAAATTCAAAAATCAACTTAGGATTTAAGATTCAAAACGAAAAAAATAATCAAACAATTCAAATTATTGTTGAAGATAACGGAAACGGAATTCCAGAAGAACACTTAAACAGAATTTTTGAACGCTTTTACCGAGTTGATAAAGGACGAAGCCGAGAAATGGGAGGAACTGGTCTTGGGCTTTCAATTTCATCCCATATCATAAAAGCTCACAACGGGAAACTTTTTACAACAAAACGTCCAGATGGAAAAAGTGGTGCAGTATTTATAATAGAACTTCCTGTTGTATGTGGTATTTAAAATAAACTCACTTTATGCTATTATTCTACCATTATGATTAAAAACTACTTATGGATATTTTTTATTTCGATGGTGCCTCTAATTGAATTAAGAGGGGCAATTCCTGTTTCTCAGGCTTTACAAATGCCAATTATTCCATCTTACATTGTAAGCATTATTGGAAATATGATTCCAGTTCCAATTATTTACTTTTTTGCAAGAAAAGTTTTGATTTGGGGTTCAGATAAAAAAATTATTGGAAAATTGTTCACTGCAATTTTAGAAAAAGGAACTAAAGCTGGCCAAAAGATTCAAGAAAAAGCAGGAAAAGGATTTTTTATTGCATTGCTTTTATTTGTTGGAATTCCACTTCCAGGAACAGGTGCTTGGACAGGAACTTTGGCCGCAAGTCTTTTGGGATTAAGTTTTAAAGAAACTGTAATTTCTGTAATTCTTGGAGTTTTGCTTGCAGGCCTTATTATGATGGCTGGCTCTTTTGGATTATTTTCTGCACTTTTTGCTATTTCAGGATAACCCAAGTTGCTCCAGTTCCACCTTCGGCCTTGTTTTTAGGATGCCCAGAAGTTCCGCAACGTTTATCGTGCTCAATAAAGCTTCTTTCAAGTTTTCCTAAAACAGGGTCAGTTCCAGTTGTGTGAATTCCTTTTCCGTGAATAATCATCACTTTTTTTAATCCACGATTTTTACAATCTGTAATAAAATTATTTAATCGAACTTCCGCCTCATCTTGATGCAAACCGTGCAAATCTAAAAAAGCTTCACACTTCATTGAAACTAAATAATTTCTGTCTTGAAACTTTTGGCGTTCTTGTGTTTCTTCAGAAAGTTTATCTTTATCAATTGTGCCATAACGACGAAGCCACAACTCCATAGGATTAATTTGAGTGGAATTTTGTTCATTAATTTGTTTTTCTAAGCGCTTGTTAAAATCTTTTTCTTCTGCCAAGGCTTTTTCTTCTTTTGTAGGAGCATTTGCTTTTTTATGAGAAACTTGATTTTTTCCACTTTCTTTTTGTTTTCGTTTTTCTTCACTTTGAATCTTATCCCAACGATTCAAAATATCATTCATATCCATAACAAATCCTCCAAAAACAAATCAATAAAACTTATTTTATAATAATAATATACTCTTTTTTTATCCAGCCAGAAACATCGCCATATTCAATAAATAGCCAATCTCCCGATTGTTGAGAAATTAAAACTCTGTTTCCACCTGTAATTTCAAATTTTGAAGAAGCAGATTCTTCTGGAACAGATTGAAGAATTCCTTCTACACAAATTCCATATTTTTTTGAAGCTTGGAATCCGCAAAACATAGTTGCCACAAAAAATATTGCAAAAAATACACTAGCAAAAATCACAGTGATTCTTTTTTTTCGTTTTGCACTAATTATCAATACTAACAAAAAGAATAAAACAAAAAATCCGCAAAAATACAATAATTTTACAGGAAATTCTTTTGCCGAAGTATCAAATCCAAAAAAATCTTCAGTTTTTTCCCGTTCTTTTACTTTTACCAAATAATCAAAAGTAGCATTTCTTTCTTTACTTCGTAAATCTGCAATATTTTGAGCAATTTCTTTTGTTATGTAAACATTATTTTCAGTTTCAAAAAATGAATCATCAAAAGTAAATGCGTTATTGTAAATTGAATTTTCAGAATTTGAATTGCTTTTGTTCAAACCTTTTACAAAATTAATTTCATAACTTGGGAAAGTTATTTCTGTTTTGTAGCCTTTGTATCCAGTGGCAACAAAATTCATTTCTGGAAAAGTCATTTTTCCTTCCGCCAGCCCACTCCATTCAAAAGTTGCCACAGGAATTAATTCTTTAGAAAATTTTTTTTCTCTATATTTTACCTCTGTAATTTCAAATTGTTTTGTCTGAGTAAAAATAGAATTTTTTGGCAAATCCCACTCAAATTGAATCAACTGAGCCGCATATTGCAAATACACGGTGAACTCTTGCTTTTCACCAACTTTAGCATCAAACACAGGAATTGCAGAATTAGTTTTTTCGGAATAATACTTTGAAGAATAAAAATCATCAGAATACAAAGTTGTGCCATTTTTAAATACTATCACCACCCTAGGATTCATATTTTCTGGATTTTCTTCAATTTGAACATTTCTAATTCGAATGTAATAAGTTCTTCCATTAATTAATACGGGCAATTTTGAAAATTTGTAAGTTCCAACTTTGTCAAAACTCAACCAAAATTCCAATTTTGTTGCAGAATTATTTTCAAAACTTTCAAACTTTCTCAAAGATTTTAAATTCACATTGTCTGGAAAATCTGTATTTTTTACTTGAACAGAAGATGGCAAAACATCTGGAATTTCCACTTCAAATTTTAAGTCAGTTTTTATATACATATTTTGATTTTCAGAAGCAACAATTTCCAAACTATTAATTTTTTCCCTAAAACTTTGAGAAAATAAAAAATCTGAAGAAAAAAAGAAAAATGTGCAAATAAAAAATCTTGTTAATAATCTTGAGAATAATCTATATCTTGATTTTGCTCGCTGTTTTTCCATTGTTTTTTATCCTGTTCTTTTATATGTTCAAACAAAGCGTCTTCCATTTCTGGCATTTTTTCTTTTGCTTCTGCCGCAGGAATTGCTTCAGATTGAGCTTGTTTTACTTCTGTTTGATATTTTTTAATTGATAATTCCATATTGATTTTTGCTTCAATTTTTGTGTTATCAATTTGAATTGCCTTTTTAAAAGATTCTGTTGCCAAATCATAATCTGCATTCAAAAAGTGAATTACACCAGTGTTGTAATAAGCACCGTACTGAACATTTTTTGGAGATTTATCTGTAATTTGTGAATATTTTTCCAATGCCGATTTTTCTTCATTCAACATTGAATAAGAAACACCTAAATTATAAAGAGCAAACTCTTTTGAATGTTCATTTTTGCTTTCTTTGTTATCTACAACATTTTTATATTTTGCCACAGAAACTTTATAATCTTTTTTGTGCCAAGCAACAGTTCCTTCCAAAATATTTAATGTGTCAGAATTACAACCAATAAATAAAAAACAAATCAAAAAAATAAGTGATGAATTAATTCCCTTTAGATTTTTTGCACTTTTTGATTTTTTGAAAATTTTTTTCATATCAAATTCTGTCAAAACATATCCCAAACAGAAAAAAACAATTCCAAAAAAGATGAACAATTTGTACCGAGGAATTGGTTTTGTTTCATAAGAAAAAACTTTTTCATTTCCTTTGCTTTTTCCATCAATTTGAGAAATTAAAGTTGCAGCAGAACCTTTTTGATTTGAATTTACATAAAAAAGTTTTTTTTCATTTTTATTCTTTTTATTTTTTTCTATATTTTTGATTGCATTAATGATATTTTCACTTCGCAAAGCAGTTTTTACTTTTGTAACATTATCTGGGAGCAAAAGTTCGCTTTCTGTTTCTTTTCCAAAACCAATAATAGAAACTGGAACTCCAAATTTTACACATTCTTCCAAAGCCAAAGCCAATTGATTATCAGTTTCTTCACCATCTGTAAAAACAAAAACTCGTCCTGCTCGTGAAAAATTTTGTGGAAAAGAATTTTTTGCAACTAAAATCCCTTTTCCTAAACTTGAACCAGGAACTGTCATCAAAGAAGGCGAAAGTGCATCTAATAAAGATTCAACTTGAGCATAATCTTCTGTTAAAGGAATTGCCAAAACTCCATCACCTTTTGCCAAAACAACAGAAACCGAAGTTGACTCAATATGTTGTAACAATTTTTTTGCATAAATGGCAGCCGCTTCAATTCTAGAAGTGTTTTGCGGACAATCTTTTGCAAGCATGCTATTTGAAATATCAAAAACAAAAGAAACCGCTACCCCACTCTTTTGCACAGGAGATAAATATTCGCCCCAAGAAAATCCTAAATATGCCAAAACTAACATACAAAAAGCCAAAACATTACAAATAAGGCGAATAATCACATTTTTTTTAATTTTATAATTTATATTAGAATTCATAATTTTCAATTTGATTACTAAAAATCAATTACTAAAAATTAGTAAAAACCCTCCCGCAATAAAAGTTTTTTTATTACAAAAGTGATTGCAAATAAAATAAACGAAAGCAACAAAACATTTTTGTACAAAAGTTCATTTACACTTTTATATGTATAATTTTGTTGAACGTTTTCATTTTTTACAACAACAGAAAGTGCCGAATTTAATTCTTCAATTGTTTGAACTTCGTAATAAAGTCCGTTTCCAATAGAAGCAATTTGTTTTAAAGAAGAAGAATCAAAATTTGAATTTAAGTAACCAGAATAAAGTTTTCCAGATAAAGGATCTACATATTCAATTGGAACAGTTCCTTTTGAACCAACTCCCACAACATAAAGTGCAATCTGGTTGCTTGCCGCTAAATTGGCCGCAGTTTCTGGGTGAATATCGCCGGCGTTGTTTTCTCCATCAGTTAATAAAATAATACATTTTTTTGGAGCTTTTGAACTTGCAAGATGACAAAACGCAGTTCCAATTCCGTCCCCAATTGCCGAACCATTTCCAAAATATCCAATTTTTAATTCATCAATGCGGTTTTTAAAATATGTAAAATCACTAGTAGGAGGAACTAAAACAGATGCTTCCGAACCTAAAACAACAATTCCGTATCTGTAGCCATCATGTTGCGAAACTAAAAAATTAATTGCAGATTGCGCGGCTGCAAGTCTGTTATTTCCATTCATGTCTTGGGCGGCCATAGAAGGACTTGTATCAACAACAAAAACAATATCTGTTCCCAAAGATGTGTAAACTTTTTCTTGAATTTTTATTACAGGATCTGCCATTGCCACAATAACACAAATACATCCCAAAATAGTAAGAACTTTTGAAAAAACATACAAAAAGTTGTACTATTTTCCAGACCATTCAAAAGATTTTCCGTTCCAATCATTTAAAACCGCAAAAAATTTAATTTGCTCAAAAATTTTAAAATATCGCAAAATGTACAAAAGAGGAATTAACAGCAAAAATAAAAACGCCAAAGGATTTTGAAAACTAAGCATTATTTTCTCCCTCTTTTATATTGTTTTCTTTATTATCATTTTCTATTTCAAAAACTTCTACTACTTCAACAACTTCCAAAGTTTCAATGCTTTGAATTAATTGTTCCACAAGAGTTTCTTTTTCTTTTTCCAAAAAAGAAGTTTTATTTATGCCAAATGATTTTTGTCCATATCTGATGATGTCTGTTTGGCAAAAAATTTTTTGAATACATTCAATTGCACAAACTTTTTGTTCAGAAGCCGATTCCACAGCAAAAAGATATTTTCCTTTAATTTCAGAAGAAACGGTTTTTGTAAACGGAAAATCGAATCTAACTTCCAAATAATTTCGCATTGTATTTTGAATATTTGAAGCAAAATCCACATCAGATAAATCTTTATTTTTTAAAATTTTTGAAAGATTTTTTATTGTTGATTTTTTATTTTTCTTATATTTTTTTAGCAATTTACGTCTTTTTATATAAGAAGAAACTGAATTTCTTTTTACAATTAACCTAATTCCCACAAACAAAAACAAAATAGAAAGAATAAGAATTCCGTAAACTTTATAAGCTGTTCCAGGCAACAAAAGTGGAGCCTCTTGTTCTTGCAATCCAACAGATTCATCTTTTAACAACGAAGAAATAGAAATTGTGTCAAATTTTAATAAAACATTTTCTTCTGGAAGCAAATTATAATTTGGAAAATTGATATTTCCTGTTTTCCAAGGAATAAAAGTGATTACAAAATTATAATTATTTTGGCCATTTGAAAGCAAAGTGATTTTTTCAATTTGATAATCTTGAAACTGCAAATCTTCAACAAAGTTAGAAAGGGGCAATTCCACCGAAGCAGAATCTTTTAGCAATTTGTGGGCGTTTTCTGAAGAAAAAGAAACTCGTAATTCAGCAGAATCGCCAATATAAACATTTTGAGGAACAAGAACTTGATGTGTTTTTTTTGCTAAATCTAAATCAGATTTTTGCAATTCAGTTTGATTGTTTTCGGTTGCCATTTATCGTCCTCTTGCTCCAGAAAAAAATGAAGTTAAAACTTTTAATGGCGAATCTGTTGTATTCATCACTACTGGAATAATTCCATGTTTTACACAAACTGATTGCCATTTTTTTTGATTATTTTCATTTTGAGATTTCCATTCTCTTTTAAATTTTTCAGAAAAAGACGGAAGAATCATTGAAGTTTTGCTTTCTACATCAACAAAAGGAACAGTTCCAATTACAGGAAGTTCACTATCATATTTATTTTTTATTCTCAAAGCCACCACATCATGACGTTGTGCCAATGAAATTAAAGGTTTTTCCCAATCTGAAGTTCTAAAATCTGAAAGAACAAAAACAAGGGACCGTTTTTTTAATAATTTTCCAGCACCGTTGATTGCACTTCCCAAAACAGAACCTACAGTGTTAGAAGAAGGCAAATTATCAAGATGAGAAAGCAAAAGCATAATTTGCTCTTTTCCCATGGCAGGTTTGCAAGAAAAATTAATTTCTCCATCAAAAAAAACAGCTCCAATAGAACAATTGTTTAATTCTGCCGCAATTGTAATTAAAGCCGCAGTTTCAGAAAGCACATCATATTTTGTTACATTCTGACATTCAAGCTGCATAGAAAGAGAAGTATCTACAATTAAAAAGATTTGCAATTCTCGGTCTTCTTCAAAAACTTTTACAAAAGGTTTGTTCATTCTGGCAGTAACGTTCCAGTCAATGCTACGAACATCATCACCGCGAATATAATCTCTTACACCTGAAAATTCAATTCCCTGCCCTTTATACAAAGATTTAAAAGTTCCAGATTTCATATCTTCTGCAAGTTTTATTGCCATCAATCTTAAATATGCGGCTTTTTTTACAAGAGAATCTCTGTCTGTTCTTTTTGATTTATTCATAAACTAAAACCTTATGAAAACCTTATGGAACAGGTACAAAATCTAAAATTTTAGAAATAATTTGTTCCGAAGTAACATTGTCAGCAGCGGCTTCGTAAGACAAAACAAATCTATGACGCAAAACATTCATTGCCACTTTTTTAATATCTTCTGGCAAAACAAAAGAACGACCTTCAAACAGAGCTGTAACTTTTGCACATTGCAAAATTGCAATTCCCGCACGAGGAGAAGCCCCCATTTTTATATAACGAGTAATATCATTTGCCGCAACAAATGTATTTGGCTTATTTTTTTTGTCTACATTTGGACGAGTCACTTCCAAAATCTTTACAATATATTCAACAAGTTTATCATCACAAACAACTTTATCTGCCAAATCTCGCAAACTTTTTACATCCAAAGAAGACAAAATTTTATTCACTGGCACAAAAGCCGCTTTTCCACAAGTTTTAATAATTTCAACTTCTGCATCTGCTTCCGGATAATTTACAACAAGTTTCATTAAAAAACGGTCAAGTTCTGCTTCTGGCAAAGAATAAGTTCCTTCCTGTTCAACAGGGTTTTGAGTTGCAAGAACAAAAAATGGTTCTGGCAATTTGTATGTTTCTTCACCAATTGTAACTTGATGTTCTTCCATTGCTTCAAGCATTGCCGATTGAACTTTTGCTGGTGAACGGTTTACTTCATCTGCCAAAACAACGTTTGCAAAAATTGGACCTTTCCTAACGCTAAAATTGCCTTTATTTTGTTCGTAAATTAAAGTTCCAGTAACATCGGCAGGAAGCAAATCTGGAGTAAACTGAATGCGTTTAAAATCAAGCCCAATAATTTCTGCAAAAGTTTTTACAGCCAAAGTTTTTGCAAGCCCCGGAACACCTTCAAGTAAAACATGGCCACCAGCCACAAAAGCCACAAGAATATCATTAATAAAAGCATCCTGACCAACAAGTCTTTTTCCAGCTTCTTCTTTACATTTTTCAATAATTTTTTTGCAATCTTCAATATTTGTAATCATCTTTTTCCCACTACTTATTTTTTATTATGATTCACCTGAGCAAGCCCCCGCTTAAACTGAGGAATTCTTGCACAAGTTACAGTATTCCAATCACTTCGGTCGCCACGCATCAAAAAGTGATACGCAACGCCAGCAATCATAGCCCCGTTATCGCCACAAAGTTTTAACGGAGGAAACAAACAATTCAAATCAGTTCGTTCCGCAAGCATTTCCCGCAACCTAGAATTTGCCGCAACACCACCGCCACAAACAACAGTTTTCAATCCAGTATCATCAACAGCCCTAAGCAATCTAGAAACCAAAGTTTTAATTGCAGTTTCCTGAAAAGCCGCACACATATTTTCAGTTGAATGTTCGTAGCCAGGCTGCCAAAACATATCACACTGATGAATAACCGCAGTTTTTAGCCCACTAAAAGAAACATCATATCTATGTTCCTTTTCGTCCAACTTTGGAACCGGAAACTTAGCCGCCTTAGCATCACCTTTTTTTGCCAAATTATCAATAACAACACCGCCAGGATACCCAAGCCCATAAAATTTTGCAACTTTATCAAAAGCTTCCCCAACAGAATCGTCAACAGTAGTTCCCAAAATTTCCAAATCATCAAAATCGTTTACTTTACAAATAATACTGTGGCCACCAGAAACCAAAAGCCCCAAAAACGGATACTCAACAGTTTTTTCCAACTGAGCCGCATACAAATGTCCCAACATGTGATTAATTGCAATAAAAGGTTTTCCCGTTGCCCAAGCCAAAGTTTTTCCAAAAGTAAAACCAACAAGCAAAGAGCCCATAAGCCCCGGTTTATTAGTAGCCGCAATGGCATCAATATCGTCCATTGTTAAATTCGCTTCTTTAAGTGCCTGCTTCACCACAGGATAAATCCATTCCGCATGCTTACGACTAGCAATTTCTGGAACAACACCTTTATAAACTTCATGAAACGGAATCTGAGTTGCAACAACATTACTTAAAATTGTTTTCCCATCCTCAACAATTGCACAAGCAGTTTCATCACAACTACTTTCAATTCCCAATACTTTCATACAATCCTCTTTTTTTATTGGGCGCCTTGCAAATTGTCATACAATTTGCAACCGGTCATTCCGCCATTCCCTAACGGTCAGCCCTTGCCGCAACCTGAACGGTTGCTAAGTTTTTTCACTTCGTTCAAAAACTTGCAAGTGGCTCCGCAACAAAAGTTGCGGCTGGCTCCAATCCCTGGCGCATTTACTAACTTTCACTTACAACACTAAACTTATAACCATTTTTTACCAACTCAGGATACAACTCCTTTAACAACGCTGGTAAAAAATCTGCCGACCACACATGACCGATCATCACAGCCGACCCTTTTTTATTTGCAATATCAAGACCTTTTTTAAGTTCCATCAATGCATTTTCACGAGTTTTTTCGTTGTCTAAAAAAATGTTTCTCTCATAATAATTATATCCCATCTCTTTTGCAACTAATGGGACAACAGTTTTTACATTAGTTCTAGAATCCAAAAAGAAAATTCCACAATCAGAAGCAGTTTTTAAAATTACTTCCATTTTTGCAATATCAGCAGTAATTGCCGAACCTTCATGATTATTCATTCCCGCAATTGGCCCAATTTCATTTATATTAGACAAAAGCATTTTTCTAACTTCTTCTTCCGTCATTTCTGGCGTAATTGCCCCAGGACCCGGATTCACACTTCTGTTAATTGCCTGCATTGGCTGATGCAAAATCAACTCGTGGCCAGAATTTCTAACCCTTTTTGCAGATTCCGCAGAATACTTTAATTTTGGCAAAACCGCAATAGTAATTGGAAACGGCAATTCCAAAAACTTTTGCAAATCATAAAGATTTTGCCCACCATCATCAAAAACAAAAACCAAATTTGCATTATTTTTAGCCTTTGGCAAATTAAACTTATTTTCTTGT
>JAGARY010000018.1 GCA_017622055.1 Treponema sp.
ATTTTGGTTACAAAAGGAAGCGATGCTGAAGTTTGTAAAGAAAAAGTAGAAATGATTCAGCTTTTGGCTGGTATTAAAAATATTGATTTTGTGGAATCAAAACCAGAAAGTTCAATTGGAACTGTTGGAAAAGGTTTTGAATCATTCATCATTGTGGACGAAACAATCAATAAAGAACAACTTTTGGCTAGATTCAAAAAAACACTTGAAAAAGAACAAGGTTATGCTAGAATGAGTCAAAATAAATTGAATGGTAATTTTGCACAACACGCTCCTGCTGAACTTGTTGAAAAAGAAAAACAAATTTTGGAAGAAGCAAACCGCAAAATTGAAAAACTTCAAAGTTATATTGATAGTTTGTAATAGAAGAAAATTATAAAAATCAAGGAGGTGTATATGGCTAAACAAAAGTACGAAATGAAAATTGAACGTTCTCTAAAGATGAACGACAAAGATATGAGTCAGCTTAGTGATATGCACCTTGCGCCTTACATGCAGCTGGCAACAAATTTAATTGGCAAAGCTCGTCATGCTGGTGGAAATATGTTTCGCCATCAAATGGACACTTTGGCAATTTTGATTGATTATGGTTATATTGATTCTGTTTTGTTAAAGGCTGCTACAATTCACGATACTATAGAAGATATTCCAGATTTTGACAAAAATTTAATTTTGCAGGCTGATCCAGAAGAAGGACAGGCTGTTTTAGATTTGGTTTTGGAAGTTACCCGCCGTGAAAATGAAGATAAAAGACAATTTTTACTTCGCATTTTGAATACTGGAAGTCAAAAAGCAAAAGTTTTAAAATGTGCTGACCGCATTTCTAATATGATTTCTTTGGGGTATGTTACAGATCCAAAATTTATTGAACGTTATTGTGACGAAACAGAATTTTTTCTTTTGCCTATGTCAATTGAAGTTGATTTTAATATGTATCAAGAATTAATCAATTTAATTTTAACTCGTCGCCGTTATTTGGAAGATGGCGGATATTTTGATAACCGCAGCAAAGAATCTTCTCAGTGCTAACAGTGACAATGTACTGGACTGCCACGCTGCGCTCGCAGGGACATGATGCAAGATAAGTTTGAACATGGGGCGCTATCGGATTGAATTTACTCTTTTCTTTCACTATAATTATAATATTATGACAAGATGTTTTACAATGTTAAAGCCAGGTGTGGTAAATCGTCGCTTGGTAGGTGAAGTTATTGAACGCCTTGAAAAAAAAGGTTTCAAATTAGTTGGTTTAAAAATGATGCAAGTTTCAAATGAACTTGCTTGTTCACATTATGCAGAACATAAAGAAAAACCTTTCTTTGGTGAATTGGTAGATTATGTTACTTCTGGTCCAGTTGTGGCTATGGTTTGGCAAGCAGATGATTGTGTAGCTTTGATGAGAAAAATGTGTGGTGCTACAAAACCTTCTGAAGCAATGCCAGGTACAATTCGTGGAGATTATTGTTCACATACATCACACAACATTATTCACGCTTCTGATAGTGACGAAAGTGCTGCCAGAGAAATTGCCCTTTGGTTCAACGAAAACGAACTTATTGATTGGGACGATTGCTGCGGCGAAAAATGGTATTAATCTTTTTTGGAGACTTGTATGACTAGTAAATCTGTTGGAATTATTGGTGGGGGTGCCTGGGGAACAGGTTTAGCTCAAGCTATTGCTCGCGGTGGACACTCTGTTCAAATTTGGGCAATTGAAGAAGAAGTTTGTAATTCCATTAATAATGAACACGAAAACAAATTATTTCTTCCAGGATTTAAATTAAGCGAATCTATTACTTGTTCAAATGATATTATTGAAGTTGCAACAGATAAAGAATTTTTAATTATTGCTACACCTTCAATCTTTTTGGCAAGTACAATCAAGAAAATTGTTAATGTTCCAAATATTATGGACGGTTCTACAGTAATTGCTTCTTTAACAAAAGGTTTTGTTCCTTCAGAAAATGGTCCAAAACTTGTTCTTGAAACAATGGAAGATGTTCTTCCAGAAATTTATAAAGATTGCACTGTTTATGTTGCTGGTCCTAGTCATGCAGAAGAAGTTGCTATGGGAAAAATTACAGGTCTTGTGGCAGCTTCTTTAAATCCAAAAAATTCAATTAAAGTTAGAGAATTATTAAAAGTTCCTGGCTTAATGGTTTATTCTTCTTTTGATATTATTGGTGTTCAAATTTGTGCTGCTGCAAAAAATGTTATTGCAGTTGTTTACGGTGCAATGGACGCTATTTCTGAAACTTCAAGTCTAATTGGCGACAACTGTGAATCTTTATTAATGGCTGCCGGATTAAACGAAATTCAAACTTTAGGATTTGCAATGGGTGCTACTCACGCCGAAACATTCACTTCTATTAGTGGAGTAGGCGACTTGGATGTTACTTGTAAAAGTAAATACGGCAGAAACAGACGTTTTGGTCAAGATTTAATTAAAACAGATATGCTTTCTAAGTTTAAAAATATTGATGATTTAATTGCCAACGTTTCAAAAATTGGTTATTTGCCAGAAGGTGCAATAGCTTGTAAATATGTTTACGAAATTGGAAAGAAAAAAGATTTAAAACTTCCTTTAACTTATGTTTTGTACAGAATTTTAAATAAAGAATGTTCTGTTCAACAAGCGTTAGAAGAAGTTATGAGTTTGTAAAAATAAATTTCTAAGATTTAAGAATAATTTGTAGTGGGTGTAAAAAATGTTAGAAAAAATTACAGGTACATTTAGTGGAATTGTAAAAAAACTTAGTGGAAAATCTACAATTACAGAAAAAAATATTGAAGAAAGCGTTGAAGAAATTAAAATGGCGCTTTTGGAAGCTGATGTAAACTTAAGAGTAGTTCGTCGCTTTGTAAATTCTACTATTGAAGAAGCTAAAGGTGAAAAAGTATTAAAAGCGGTAAATCCTGGTCAACAGTTTACAAAAATCATTTATGACAAAATGGTTAGTATGCTTGGTGACACAAAACAAGATTTGCACTTAAAAGGTCCTGATACTCAATCTGTAATTTTAATGCTTGGTCTTCAAGGTGCGGGTAAAACTACTGCTGCACATAAACTTGCTGCAAAATTATTAAAAGAAGGAAGAAAACCTTTACTTGCAGCTTGTGACTTAGTTCGTCCTGCTGCTGTGGAACAACTTTCCCAACTTGGAGAAAAAATTGGTGTTCCAGTTTATAAAGAAAATTCAAAAGATGCTGTAAAAAATGCAAAAGAATCAATTGATTTTGCACGCAAAAACGGATACGACACTGTAATTATTGATACTGCTGGTCGTCTTCAAATTGATGAAGAAATGATGGACGAACTTGTTCGCGTAAAAAAAGCAACTTCTCCAGTGGAAGTTCTTTTGGTTGCAGACTCAATGACTGGTCAAAATGCAGTTGATATTGCAAAATCTTTTGATGAACAACTTGGTCTTACTGGTGTAATCTTAACAAAATTTGACTCTGACGCTCGTGGTGGTGCGGCTTTATCTCTTAAAACAATTACTGGAAAACCAATTTTATACATTGGTACAGGTGAAAAAACAGAAGATTTTGAAGTTTTCCATCCAGAAAGAATTGCTAGTCGTATTCTTGGTATGGGTGACGTTGTTTCTTTGGTAGAAAAAGCTCAAGAAACTGTTGATGCAGAAGAAGCAATGAAACTTCAAAAGAAAATGGCTCGCAATGAATTTACTTTACAAGATATGCTTGAACAATATCAATCTGTAAAGAAAATGGGAAATATGCAATCAATTATGGATATGATTCCTGGAATGAGTGGCATGGATGCAAGCCAAATGGATTTTTCTTCTTTGAAAAAGAACGAAGCAATTATCCAAAGTATGACATATAAAGAAAGAGCAAATCACTTGATTATTGGTCCTAGCCGTAGAAAAAGAATTGCAAAAGGTTCTGGAACAAGTGTTGCCGAAGTTAATAAATTATTGAAACAATTTGAAAAAACAAAATTGATGATGAAAAAAGTTAGCCGAAACAAAGGAATGCAAGGCAAAATGATGAGCCAAATGGGAATTGATCCTTCTGCGTTAGCTGGCGGAATGGGTGGAATGCCAGGAGGACTTGGCGGCCTTGATATGAATTCGTTAAAAGGCATGGATATGAAAAAACTTGCCGAACTTGCTAAAAAGTTTAGATAGTATTATAAAATGTCGGGCCAAACCCGACATTTTTTTTACGTTACTTCGTGAAGCCATTTTCCACTTAAAACACGGATTGCACCAATTATTGCTTTTACAATAGATTCACTGCAGAAGAATAAATAAATCATTGGGGCTGGAAGATGAAGAACAAAGGCTGCCACGTATCCCAATGGAATTGCAACACACCATAAAACAACAATTTCTGCAACCGCAGAAAAAACTGTATCTCCACCGGCTCTACAAACTCCCACAATCCAGTTCATACAGAAAGAATTGAAAGGGTAAACAAAAATCAAAATCATTAAAATTGCTGTGGCTGTTTTTATAATTTCTTGGTCTACGTTAAAGAAAACTGGCAACAATTTTGAAAGTGGCACTAAGAAAACACCAACAAAGGCTCCAATTAATGGCATAAACCACATGGATCGTTTTGCATAAGTTTTTGCCTCGTCAATTTTCTTTTCGCCAATTCGTTTTCCAATTAAAACGCCAACACCGTTTCCAAAGCCCATGCAGAATACCCAAGTTAGCTGGCTAATTGTTCCTGTAATGCTGTAGGCTGTAAATGCGTTTGTTCCTGCGTGAGCAAAAATTGCGTTGTAAACAGAAGTTCCAAGCCCCCAAAAAGTTTCGTTTATAATTACTGGGAATGCAATTTTTAAGAATTTTACTATAAAATATCTGTTGAATCCTAAAAGTTCTTTTAATTTTCCGCAAATTTCGTATTTGTGCGAATATGACCAAGTTGCTAAAATTACAAGTTCAATTATGCGTGAAATTACAGTTGCAATTGCGGCTCCTTTTACCCCAAGCCCTGCAACAAAAATGAGCAAATAATTTGCAATTAAGTTTGTAAAAAGTGAAATTGAAGTACAAACTAATGGCAATTTTACACGTTCTGTACTGCGAAGAGCCAATGTAATAGAAAAACTGATTGCTGTGGGAACATAACTTAAACATACAAATCTAAGATAATTTCCGCCTACTTGAATAACTTGAGGATCTGGAGAATATAATCGAATTAGTTGATTTGGAATTAAAAGACAAACAATTGTAAATATAAAAGAAACGACAAAAGCAATAAGAGTCATTAATCCCAGTGATTTTCTAATTCCCGCTAGGTCTTTTTTGCCCCAGAATTGAGCAATAAAAACACCACCGCCAGAAGTAATTCCAAAAAGAATCATATTTAAAATAAAAAATATTTGATTTCCAAGTCCAACAGCTGCAATTTCTACGCTTCCAAGCCGACCAATCATAATTGTGTCTAGCATATTTACAAAGTTTTGCAAAAGTGCTTGCAAAGAAATTGGAATTGCAATTGCAACTAAAGATGAATAAAAGCCTTTAGATTTCATAGAAAATTATTATAGTTTTTATAGGGATTTAATCAAGAAGGGGGATTTTGTGAGTTTGTAAGTTTGTAAATTTGTGCCTAATTTTGGCTTAGGCACTTGAGCGGGCGGGCGAAGCCCGAGCCACTGGACCAGTTTTGTGAATGCAAAACTGGGAAGCGGCTGACCGTTAGGGAACAGCGAAAACGCCGACCTTTTTGAAAAACGTAGTTTTTCAAAAAGGGAAGCCCTTGTTTAATTTACTTCAATAACATTGGCAATGCGGCCGTCTTTTGTGTACATTTTGTTTGAATTTGTGTTGTCTAAAACTGGGGTTAGGCCAATGTAGTAACTGTACAAATATTTTCCTTTTGGAAGAGGAAGTTGCAATTCGTACAAACCTGGGGAAGTTTCTTGTAATTCGTAAATCCATGGGTCCCAGTTGCAAAAGTTTCCTGCAAGGTTTATTTTTTGTCCTGTTTCGCCTTTGTAAATGAAACGAACAGTGTTGTCTTTTTGAATTTCTGTGTTGATGTAAACTTGGCCTAAATCTGTGAGTTTTGAAAAATACAAGTTTACGTTTTCGTCGTATTCTTTATTTGGATTTAGAGGATCTGCAACCCATAATCCGTCAATCACAAGGCGATATTTTAATGATGTAAGTTTGTGTTCTCTTTTAAAACAATAGAACAAATGACTTCGTTTTGAGTTTCCTTCATCATCGGTTTTTGAAAGAACTTGGAAGGGATGAATTACTTGATAGTTTTCAAAATCAAAAGCAATTCCAACAAAGCGATTGTTTGGATCTGCTGTGAAACGGCTGAAAGCATTTGTTCGTCCAAACGGTTGAATTCATCGAAGCA
>JAGARY010000189.1 GCA_017622055.1 Treponema sp.
GCAATGAATATGATGCACTTTTAATTCCTGGTGATATTTACGACAGAGCAAATCCTCCAAAAGAGGCAATGACTGTTCTAAGTGATTTTTTAACTGAACTTTCCAACAAGTTTCCAAAACTTAATGTTTTTATTTTGTCTGGAAATCATGATGATGCAAAACTTTTGTATTTTGCAAAAGATTTTTTTAGAAAAGCTAACATTCACATTTGCACAGATTTATCTGACATTCAAAAACCTGTGATTATCACTTCTTCAAAGAATGAGTCTGAAAAAGCAGCAATTTATCAAATACCATATTTGGAAGCTTATTCCTTTGCAGATTTACGTCGCCAGCAGGAGCTTTATGAAAAAGCAACAGAAATTATCAAAGAAAATCACAAAAACTTTGATGACTGTCTAAGTGTAATTTGTGCACACCTTTTTGCCATAAAATCAATTGTAAATGATGCTGAACGGTCTTCTGTTGGTCCTGCCGAAGAAGTTGATACAACTCTATTTGAAGATTTTGATTACACCGCTCTTGGACACATTCATTCATATCAACCTTGTGGCAAAAAAAATAATATTTATTATTCAGGTTCCCCATTAAAATTTAATCCAGATAATAAAGATAAAGAAAACAAATTTTTACTTGATATTACACTTACAAAAAATCAAAAACCAGTAGTAAAAAAGATTCCTTTAATTGCTCCACACAAAATTACAACAATTACAGGAAGCTTTGCAGACTATTTTGGAAAAAATTCAAAAGATGAACTTATTGAACATTACAAAAATGATTACGTTATTTTTATTTGTACAGATGATGTTCTACCAGACTCTCCAATGCAAAATCTAAAAACTGTTTTTCCATTCATAAAGTCATTTAGAATGGAAGAAAGGGAAAAAGGTCAAAACAATAATTCTGCAGAAGAAAGAATTGCACGTCAAAACATAATTGAAGAATTTGAAACCAAACCAGAAAATCTTTTTAATAAATTTCTAGAAGATATTAATGCAAAAATTCAAGATAAGGAATTAGAAACAAAAGAAAAAGAATTATTTTTGCAA
Source organism: Treponema sp. (assembly GCA_017622055.1). Classification (GTDB taxonomy): domain Bacteria; phylum Spirochaetota; class Spirochaetia; order Treponematales; family Treponemataceae; genus Treponema_D. Next base: position 1,053 of record JAGARY010000189.1, read on the forward strand.
TATATCAAAAAAGAACAAGAATAAAAAAAAAAGGAATATAAATGAAACCTATAAAATTAATTTTAAACTATATTGGACCTCATAAACATACAGAAATTGACTTTGAAGCCCTTGAAGATTTTTTCCTAATTGGAGGAAATACGGGAGCTGGAAAAACTTTTATTTTTGATGCAATTATTCATTCAATTTATGGTGAACCTAAAAAAGAAACTTACGAAGAAAGAGATAAAAGTTTAGTTACAATTGATATGCCAGATTCAGAAATTCCTTCCATTGATTTTACATTTAGCATAGGAAAAGCAATTTACAAAGTATTTAGAACTTTGCCATTCCAAAAATCAACAAAAAAAACAAAAGAAAACGCAACTGCAAAATTAGATTTATTTGATGAAAAAACAAATAGTTTTGTTCAAATAAAAAATGAACCTGAAGAAGTAAATAATGAATTATTCTCTTTGATTGGACTTACAAAAGAAGAATTCAAAAAAATTGTAATTTTACCTCAAGGAGAATTCCAAAAATTTTTAAAAATGTCTCCAAAAGATAAAAAAGAATTTTTAACAAAAGTTTTTAAAAACACACAAATTTTTTCTAATATAAAACAAAAGGTTTCAAAAGA
>JAGARY010000002.1 GCA_017622055.1 Treponema sp.
ACAAATGGCTTTCAGAAACTAGTTTAGTAAAATTTATAATTATTATTGCGGCTTTAACTCTTATATTAATATTTCTTTATTATATAACTCATAAAAATATAGCAAAAAAGTTTTTATTTTCAGCAAAAAACCTTTGGTATCTACCTTTTTTCTATATTGTATCAATGTTTTTTTGCTACTTCATAGGAAATCACGTTTTTTATAAAATAATTAAAGTATTTTCACTTAAAAATCAATTTTCATATTTAATTTTGTTTAATTTTACTTTTTTATTTTTAATATTTTTCTCTTTTTTTAGATATAAACTTATCTTTAGTAAAAAATATTATAAAGAAAAAGCATTAGATTTACATGTAGCCATATTATCATTTGTAAATTTGATTTTATTTTCTCTCATAGACATTACATTATTCCCAATATTTCTTTTAGAATTTTTAGTATTTCTTTTATGTTACAGATTCAGAACAAATACATCAAAAGCATTATATATTATACTTTCAGTTTTGATTTTCATTCCTTACATTTACATCTTTTCAATTAATATTGATTTAAAAAACATTGAAAGAATCTTAATTTTCAATCCTTATTTTTTATTCTGTTTAATATTGATTTCCACACCAATTTTAGTTTTACTTTTTAGAAGCATTTCCTTTAGTGTAAAAAAACAAGGACATAATTTTGAAAAAATTAGATTTTCATTTTACATCACTGCATTAATTTTTATTTATGTTTCAAGTCAAATTATTATTTCAAAAAAAATTGATAAAAAAGATTCAACAAAAATTACAATTTCAAATTTAAATAAAGATGAATCATATATTAATTTTAATTATAGCTCTAAAAAAGTTTTTAATGACATTGTGCGAACAATTAATATTGATTTTGATGAACAACCTGTACAATGCAATATCTATGTTTCATCAGCCAAAAACCCAATTTTATATTCTAATAATCAGTATATTTCCGAAAAATCTGGTGATGCAATATTCTTAATTCCATATTATCCTCCAAAAGATTTAACTTTTGAATATGGAACAAAAAATGAAGAAAGTGATATAACAATAACTGCAATTTTTGAAAAATCAGATTATAATTATGTAATGCAAACAAAAACAATTCACATTGGTACAACAGATGAATAATCCTCACTGGTATTTACATGTAGATTTAGACGCATTTTTTGCTTCTGTTGAACAATTAGATCATCCAGAATACAGGGGAAAACCTGTTATTGTTGGTGGTTTACCAAGTGATAAAAGAAGTGTTGTTTCAACTGCCTCCTACGAAGCCAGAAAATATGGTGTTCATTCAGCAATGCCAACTTGGCAAGCTCTAAAACTTTGTCCAAATGGAATTTACGTTAGAGGAAATCATCAGCGATATGCGGAATTATCATACAAAATCATGATGATTTTTAAAGATTTTTCTCCTGATGTGGACCAAATGTCAATTGATGAAGCATTTATTGATTTAACAGGAACAGAACAGTTATTTGGCCCTCCAGAAGAAACTGCAATGAAAATAAAACAAAAAGTAAAAGATTACACAGGATTAACAGTTTCGGTAGGATTAGCTCAAACAAAATATTTAGCAAAAATCGCTTCTGCAATGTCAAAACCTGATGGATTTTATTTTATAAAACCAGGTACAGAACAAGAATTTATGCTAAATCTTCCACTTGAAAAAGTTTGGGGATTAGGAAAAAAATCTATAGAAAATTTAAACAAAAAAGGATTTTTTACAACTAAAGATATTTTCAATAAAGATTATGATTATTTAGATTTTTTGTTTGGAACTAACACCGCAAAATTTTTATATAATGTGGTTAGAGGTTTAGACAACAATTCTTTTTCTAGAAAAAATGCAAAAAATCATTCTATAAGTGCAGAAACAACTTTTATAACAGATATTACAGATATTTATACAATTGAAACTGCCATTTTAGAGTTAGCACATGGTGTTTTTTTTAGATTATTAAAAGAAAAAAGTTATTCAAAAACCGCTTTTATTAAAATTAGATACGATGATTTTTCTACAGTTTCAATTCAACACACTTATGAAAAAAACATTTGTACGTTAGACAGTTTTTACAATTATCTTCAACAATTATTTGAAGAAAAATATATTCCAAATCGTGGTGTAAGACTAATTGGGGTTGGGCTTGATAACATTGTAAAAGAAAAAAAGCCTGAACAACAAGAATTATTTGAAACTTACGATAATAAAAAAGAAAAAGTTGAACAAACAATCCTTTCAATGGAACAAAAAAATCCAAAATTAAAAGTTCAAAAAGCAAGATTATTAAATAATACATTTCAAAAAGGAAATAAATTAAAGCAAATTTTAATTATTTTTCTTTTATCATTTTCCTTGCAAAAAATGAATCCTCAAGCACTTTTTGACATAAAAATTAGTGATAAATCAAATTTTCAAATAAAAACAGAAGGAAGTTACGAAGCTTCTGTTGAAGAAAATCTTTCTTTTAATTTTTTTCCAAATTCACCATTTTCTTTTTTGCCAGGAATTCCAGTTTTTAAACAAAATATAGATTTATCATTAGAAGCAAATTTATTAAATAAATTTATATTCAATTTTTCTTTTAAAGACGAGTTTGCTAATAATACATTTTCATTTTTGTATAATGGAGATAATTATTTTCAAAATTTATTTCTTTCAAACAGGAATGTTATTTTCCCAGATTATTATTCTTCAAAAAAAATGGGATATGGTCTAAACGGAGGAACAAACCAAGCACCAGGACTTTCACTTCATTTTGCAGATTATAAAAAAAATAAATGGCTAGCAGATTTTATTATTCGATATGACATGCTAACTCAAGAAAGTGCCACTTTTTATGGCTCAAACAAAGTTACAGATTTTGAAATTCCAATAAAAAACTACTTATACGGATATTCATTTTACATTCCAGATTCAACTGCCCTTTCACAAATTAAAAATATTTATGTTGAAAATGAAAATGGAAAATATTTTGATAAACAAGGCAGAAAATATCAAAAATTGAACGAATCTCAATATTCAATTTTTTTAGAATATAATCAAATCATTTTTTCTAATGATTCCCTAACTTCACAAAAAGATTCTTTTATTCCAAGAATTATTATTACATTCCAAAATGACTCAACAACCCAAAATTTAATTTCCACAATTGGAACTTATAAGGACGAAAAATCTTTTTTAGGCCAAATTCAAACATATTTTGATTCTTCCAATAAAATTTATAATTTGTCTGATTTTTCATACACTTTAGATACAACAATTGAAAATCAAAAGGGATTAGTAATTCAAAACAACTACGGATTCTCTCCGTTTTTAATATGTAACACATACAATTTGGGACTAATCAAAAATGTTGATTTATCAATTATTTCTAAAAGTTCTGAACTTAAAAGCAATCAATACAATATTACAGAACTTTCAAATGAAAGTTTATCAACACAACTTGATTACTTTGAAGAAGCCACTCTTTTAGCACAAATAACAAACAATAATTTAAACAATAATTCACTTTCAAATCCAGAAACAAGATATCCATTTGGAAGTTTATCTCCAGAAATCTATATTGGACTTCCTTCAGATTTAGATTTGGAAATTCTTGCACGAAGTTATTCCCCAGTTAATAATTATTTTATTGGAACAAATGTTTCAGAAGGTTCGGTTCAAGTTTTTGTAAATAATATTTTAGATTCAAATGCAACTTTCGATTCTAAAACAGGAATTGTTTCACTTGGCAAGAATGTTTCAAATACAGACAAAGTTTTTATTACTTGGGCAAAAGACACATCTGATTTTTCAAAAGGAAATGTTTCGGCAGGAATTGGTTTTTTATATAATTATTTTGATTTTTCAACAGATAATTTTCAAAATAAATTGACTTCAGATATATCAATTACAACAAAATTACCACTTTTATTCACAGATACATATTCTTCATACCAAAATATTCATTCAGCATTTTTGGCTGTAACTTTGGGAACAGATTTTTATTACAAAAATTTTTATATCTCAGACAAAACTTCTTTATCATTTTTATCAAAAGATATTACAGGTTTATTTTTAGCAAATTCACAAAATGATAATTTACAACAAACAAATTATCTTTCTGCTTCAGACGGATTTTCAACCCAAACAGTTCCAAATATTAATTTACCATTAGAAAATTCATACAGAGCTAAAACAGAACAAATAATTCCTGTAACAGATTTATCAATTTCTGGATATAAAATTCCTCTATATTGGAATTTTAACCAGTTTAGCAATTTGACTTTTGAAAATCCATCAGAAAAAAAATATTTTTGGCAAGCAATCGATATAAAACTTTCAAACTTAGAAAATTTAGCAAATTGTAGTGAATTGGAATTTGCAATTCAACCAAACATTTTTCAAAATTCCACAAATACAAAAGATTTATCTGTTTATTTACAACTTGGAATTAAAGCAGGAACTTCTACAATTTATGATTGGGAAGAACTTCCTTGTTGGGAAATTACAAATCTTGCAGAAGAAAATGTAATTACAACTTTAGATTTAAACAAAAATGATTGGCAAGTTATTAAAATTAAATTATCAGATTTAGATAGAATAAAACTTACTTCTAGTCATGACGCAAGACTTATTGTTGTTTCAAATAACAATTTTGAAAGTTCAGGAACTATTTATTTTGGACCTTACGAACAAATTAATCAAAATATTTTTGTTTATTCAAATGAAAATATTGAAACTTCAACAGAAACTGTTTTAGACACAACTTCAAACAGCGCCACATTGGCAAAAATCCAAAATAATTATTCCACAAAAATCAATTGGAAAGTTGAAGAGTCCGCATCTGATTTGTCTTTGAATAAAAATTCTAACATTACGGCAATTTCTTATTTTGAATCTTCAGATTTTTCATCATACAATACAATAAATTTTGATTTTGCATATACATATTCAGAAGTTGAAAATCTTACAAAAATAGATGATTCAACATCCCCCGCTTTAGAACTTATTTTAGATGAAGGTTCAGAATCTGCTTTAGAAAACGGAAAAATTGCATTAAAAGTTTCACTTTATGATACATCATCTTTATTGACCAAAGAAACAATTTATCACACTTTATCTGTTAATACAAAAACAAAAGAAGTATTCATCGACAACACAAAATTACCTTTAACTTCATACAATTTGGAATTAAATAATTCAATACTTCCAAACAGACAAAAAATTGTTATTAACACAATTTCAAAAAACACAAAAA
>JAGARY010000190.1 GCA_017622055.1 Treponema sp.
CCCAAACAACTTTGCTATAACCTGTGTCATCAAAACGAGGAGCCAAATCAATTTTTCTTGCAATATTACCTTGAACAATTACTTTTCCATCCACGTGAACCATAAATTCATCGCTATCACGTTGATCTGTAGTAACATTTACAAGTTCAGAAAGTTTATCTACAAGCAAATCTCTGCGATCAAGTAAATCGTTTGGATTATCCCCCATTGCTCTTGAACGAACAATTTCGCCGTTTAAGTTTGCAATTTGTCTTGTTAAATCATTAACTTGTTTTACAGTTGCTTCAATATCACCATTTAAAAGGTTTCCAATTCCTTCTAAGCTTTCCCATCGTTGGTTAATTGATTCTGTTAAAGTTTTTCCTCTTGTAACAACAGCTTGTCTTGCAGCTTGGCTTTCTGGATTAACTGACAATTCTTGCCAACCTTCCCAGAATTTATCCATATTTGTGCGAATTGAAATATCTGCTGGTTCGTTGTAGATTTGTTCCAACATCATGTAATAGTCGCTGCGAGTTTGCCAATATGATTCTTGATTTGCTTGAGCAACAATTCTTTGGTCCAAAAGTTCATCTCTAACACGAGTAACACTTTGAACATCAACACCTTGTCCAATCATTCCAGGGCGTTCAGGACGAGATAAATCTGGCTTATATAAAGGATCAAATTCTTTTATTTGAACTCTCTGACGAGAATATCCTTCTGTACTTGCATTGGAAATGTTATGACCTGCGGTTTGAATGGCATCTGTATTTGCCATTATACTACGTTTACCAAGTTCTATTCCTGAAAATGTCGATCCCATATTTTTTTATCTCCTGTGTCAGTTTTTTACAATAATTGATTAAGTACAACACCTTGAACTTGTTGTTGAACAAAACCATCTTTTGAATATACGCTATTTGAAGTTGAAACTTTATCAATAACACCCTGAACAAAACCTGTAGTAATATTTAAATATTGTGATAAAGCTTGATTTTCAATTTTAGATTTGAGTAATTTACTTCTCATACCACTTAATTTGTCAAAAAATGAATGTAATTGCTCTTTTGAAAGTTTACATTGCAAAGACTCTCTTTCATTTTCCATTTTTTGAAATTCATCAGATAAAAGATTGATTTTTGCAGTAACTGAAGTTAGCTTTGTCCAATCTTTATTTGTGATTGAATCATGCAATTCTTTTTGATTTTGAAGAATAGAATCTAAGAGTGAATCTTCTTCATTTAAAAGTGTTTCAAAACTAGTAATAATTTCTGTCATAAAAAATCCCCATTAATACAAAATTACAATCTTTCAGTTGATTATCGGATTTTTAAAAAATGACTTTAGAAAAAAAGTAGTTTTAAATTAAATAAATCACGATTCGAAAAAAATGCTTCCGCAAAGAACAGTGGGGATTCACACCGAGAAGCCTCGACGCTCGTAATTTTTTACAAGTATTCAATTATTCTGAAAAAATGGAAATAACAACGTAAAAAATACTCGCTCTGTACTTAGTTTTAAGAAAGACCTTTGATACCATCGGCTTCAATTGTTCGAACCCCACTAACCTTTGCTCCGCTTTTTTTCCACTCCCATATATACCAA
>JAGARY010000191.1 GCA_017622055.1 Treponema sp.
AGTGTTGCATCGAACTTCTACTTTTCGTTTTACGCAGATGCAAACGTTGCCATTGCATATAGATATATTTACGCAATGTTTACCGCATCTTACGATGCAATGTTAGGATTTAATTTTGGAGGAGGTTTGGGTTTAAGTATAAAACTTGGAAAATGATGAAATGAAAATTTGGAGGCTTTTTATTTTAACATTTTTTTCTTTTTTCTCTTTTGTTGTATTTTCTTGTAGTACAAACGTAGATAGTATGCTTGATGATTACAACTCTGGTTTTATAGTTGGGGAACAAGAAGAAAGTGTTATTGTAGACGAGTCAATTCCTAAATTAGGAGACCCAGATTTTGATGAAACAGAAATGTTGGAATTTGAATACTTTGTTTACACCGACGGATTGATTAGTATTTCTGGACCATACAACGCATCTTCCTATGAATGGAAAATATACGATTGTGATGATTTAGAAAGAACTCCCATTGATGTTAAAACTCACAATGGAAGTACACTTTCAACCCAAAGCTTAATTATTTATATTCCAGCAGCAGAATTACAAGAAGGAACATACAAAATTTCTTTAACTGTTACAGACAATAAAGGAAAAAAGTATAGAGATTCTTGTGGTTTGATTATTTATAATCATTTTAATTATTAAACGTAAAAAAAGTAAAAGTTTGCGTTGCAAACATATTGAACATTGGGCACTAGTGCCCTAACATAGGAGTTTTTTATGAAAAACACTTTAAAAAGAATTGCATTAGCAATTTTTGCAAGCCTTTTTGTGCTTACAAGTTGTACACAACTTACAGACCCAGTAACAGTGTACAGTGGAAACGAAGATAAAAATGTAGAAGTTTTGGGCGAAACAACAAATATTACTATTAATGTTTCTTCAAGCGAAAATATTATTAAATTTGGAACAGCTTCTACAGCCAGAACAATTCTTCCTTCTGCAATTGATGGAACAGCTACTGGTTCTGTTTTTTACATTTGGGGAACAAATACAATTACAGGCGATACTTTTGGTCCAGAGGTAATTACGTTTGACGCAACAGACGGGTCAAAAACAAAAGGAACTGTAAAAAAACTATTTTCACGTTCTGCGTACGAATTGAATCTTGCTTATGTTTCTGCTGCTAATAAAACAAAATTAGATACAGAAAAACCAGCCGGCAGTACAAATCCTGATTCTGGCCTTGTTATCAAATATGCTTCTCTTACTGCTAATACAGATGTAGATTTGCGTTATAACGAAAAAGTGTATTTCTATCTTACACCAAATACAGATGGCTCTGCACAGCCAGGAAGCCTTTCATTGACAGTAAAAGCATTAGGTTGGGATCCTACAGAAACTCAGTATGCTGGTTATACAATGGCAACTGAACTTCAAAACAAAAAAGATGGTGCTACAGTAACAGGTTCAGATACAATATTAACTGGTGACATTGGTTCAGCTTCATCTGTATTAACTAGTAACCCAGATGCGGCAAATTATGTAATAACATCTGTTCCAGCTGGTACTTATGAATTTGTAGTTTCATTTACAAAAAACGGAAAAACTTACACAACATCAGAAGACGTAATTATTTTAGCAAATGAACCTACTACTGGAACATTTGATGTTTTAGATGTTATTGAAAAAGTTCCTAATGCTCCAACAGGTTTTGTTGCAACATATCAAGATCCAACAACAAACTTAAATGATGCTACATATTACAACGTTGCTCTTACTTGGGTTGCAGATAATATCAAAAATGAAAATTACTTTGAATTAGAAACACTTGAACTCTTAGACACTTGTGTAAATACAACTGCAGCAACAACAATTACTAAAGATACAGAATGGACATCTACAATAAATAGTACATATCAGCCAGCAAATGTTCGCAAAGTGGTATGGAGTAATCAATCAAGAGCTACAAAAGTAGATAATGTAGATACAACTTCACTTACATGGGCAGAATCTAAAGAATGTGCAATTTATGAAGCTGGAGACCTAAAAAGAAACAGTGAACAAGTAATTATGCAATTACCACTTGGTTCTCGCTACTTTGCTCGTATTCGTGCAGTAAATGATGCTGGTGAATCTGCTTGGACATATCTTGAGTTAGATGGTGGTACAGACGATACTCCAGCTGGATACAAAAAATTTACAGAAGATGATTACTACATTAACCGTTTCCAAGTAAGATATAATCTAAACGGCGGAGAAAAGAAAGCTGGTGATTTAGAGTTAAACAACTTCTATACATACGATGGAACAGAAATTGAAATTCCTGTTGCAAAAACTTCAGCAGAAGACACAACTCCAGCTCTTACAATTGTAAAAGGTGTAGATCCTAATGAAGATTACTGGCAAAAATGGACAAAAACAGATGGAACTGCTTACACAGATACATCTACAACCCCTGTTACAAATCCAAAATATGCAGGGTACAAAGATTTAGTTTTAGTTGCAAATTATGATGCTGTTTCTATTATGGATGTAGAAATGATTCAACCATCTGATTTTGAAATTAAGGATGATGCTATTGGTATTGCATTCAAAAATGGTACAGAGAATAAATCTATAACTGAAAGTAATGGAAAATATGTTGTTGACTTAAAAGATGTAAATATGATTGTGCTTAGTTTTAATGCAGCTGTGAAATATGACAAAATTGAATATGTAATTAAGAATGTAAATGGAAGTGAAGAAAAAACTTATGAAGCTTCATTAACAGGTGAAGGAGATCCTATTGAATATAAAAACACAACTGCAATTGACATTACAGGTTGGTTAACAGGAAATTATATAATTACTTGGAAAGCATGGCATAGTACACAAGGAAACAATCCTTATACAAATTATAAGTTAGTGGAAATTGAATCTTCTGCTACTAATTAGTTAAAAACTTACAGGCTGTCAAAATTATTTGGCAGCCTGTTTTTCATTTAGGGGTTAATACAAACCTTAAAAACGGACGAGTCAAGTCCTTGAGAAATGTTTGTCTTGACCGAACGTATTTTATGTGAAATTAATTTTTTACTGGTTATTGCGTATCTAGTTCTTGTTTAAGTTCTAAGATTTTTTCTTCAGAAAGACCTGTCAATTTTGCAATTTGAATAATTGTGAGATTCATTTTTAAGCCTTCTTTTGCAGCTTCAATAGATTTTTGCTTTATACCTTCTTCAATACCTTGCTTCATGCCTTTTTCTATACCCTGTTTCATACCTTCTTCCATACCTTGTTTTACTCCTTGTTTCATTCCCTCTTCCATGCCTTTTTTCATGCCACGTTCTGTAGCAAAATGTTCAAAAGTAAGACGGTCATTTTCAAGAATTAATTCATCAAATTGGCGTTTCCACATAAGTTCGTCTTGGCTAATATTTTTTAAGATTGTTACTGCACACATAATTCCCTCTTGTGAATGTGAAATTTCATTAATTAAACTTTTGAATTCTTCCCTAGATGCATACAAAATAAATATACTCCACTTTTGGGCGTCCGTCAAACTTTCTACAGAGATTTTTCCAGTCATAATTTGTTGTACAAGTTTTTCTACTTTTGGAAGTTCCAAAAAATAGATATTTTGTCTGTCGTGCAAAGTAAAACCTTCTTCTGTTCTGAATTTATAATGAAGAAGTTCTTTTTGAGATTTTTTTTCGCAAACAAATTTTAAAACAGATATTTGATATACTTTTGGAATTTCATGCCATTTATGACCTCTTTGAACATTGTGATTCAACAAATGAGCACAGTAATATTCTGCACGCTTTTCAAAGTTGTTTTCTGTGTTCACTCCTTGAATTTCAATGTTGGCATATTCAG
>JAGARY010000192.1 GCA_017622055.1 Treponema sp.
CAAAGTCATATAAAAGCAATGAAAGATGAATTAGAAAATAATCCTTATCCTGGTAAAAAAATTGACTTTATTTGTCAAGAAATGAACAGAGAAATTAACACAATTGGAAGCAAAAATCAATTTGCAGAAGTTGGTGCAATGGTTATTAAAGCAAAAGATTCATTGGAAAATATTAGAGAACAGTCAAAAAATATTGCTTAAAAAAAAATTATTGGAGAAAATTATGAATTACAAATTGAATGGTGAATTAAGAGTTGCTATTAGTGGAAAATCAGGTTGTGGAAATACAACTGTAAGTGGACTTCTTTCAAAAACTTTGGGAATTAAATTAATAAATTATACATTCAGACAGTTGGCAGAAGAAAAAGGAATGACTTTGGCACAAGTTATTGAGGCTGCTAAAAATGATGATTCTTACGATAAATATGTAGATAATCATCAAGTTGAATTGGCAATGAAAGAATCTTGTGTTTTGGGAAGCCGCCTTGCAATTTGGATGCTAAAAGATGCAGATTTAAAAGTTTATTTATTTGCTAGCGATGAAACTCGTGCAAATAGAGTTTTTAATAGAGAAGGCGGCGATATTGAACAAATTAAGTCTTTTACTGCAATGCGAGATTCTGAAGACACAAAACGATACAAAGAATTTTACAATATTGATAACAACAATTACGATTTTGTTGATTTGTTTATTGACGTAAACACAAAAACTCCAGAAGAAATTGTTCAGGATATTTTAGATAAACTTGAAGAAAAAGGTTTGATTAGTAAAGTAGAGTAGATTTCCGTATCAAGTACGGTAATGATACGGAATGGGAAGCAAGTACGGGAATGACACTATAAAAAAAAGATTCCGAAAAAATCGGAATCTTTTTTTATCTTAATCTTACAAATTAGCTAAAAGCCAATCTTTGAATGTGTTGTAGTCGTTGTCCATTGGAATTGCTCTGTCTGGCAAACGCATAACTTCTTCCAAGCGTGAAGGAATTGGAGGTTCTTTTCCAATTGCATCAAATACAGTTTGACCAAATTTTGCAGGAGAAGCAGTTTCCAAAATCACGCCGACAGCTTTTTTGTTCACAACATCTTGTCCCCATGCAGGAATGTTTGGTGTTAAACCTGGATTGTTATAATCATTTTTATTTCCGTTGATTAATGCTTCCATTTCGCCACTTCTAATGCTGTCCCAAGCTTGCCAACCAATTGCTCCGTGAGGATCAATAATATATCCTGTTTTTGAATTACAAGATTTAATTGCATCAACAATTCCGTCATTATTCAACCAATAAGAAGCAAAATCACGACGAACTTCTTCCAATGTGTACATGGCTTTAATTCTTTCGTAGTTACTTGGAGCACCTACGTCCATTGCATTTGCAAAAGTTTCAACAGATGGGCGAGCGTTGTAATCTCCGGTAGCAATCCAATCTGGAATTGTTTTGTTTGAGTTTGTTGCAGCAGTAAAACCTGCAATTGGAGCTCCCATTTCTTTTGCAATTAAACCAGATGTTAAGTTTCCAAAGTTTCCAGAAGGAACAACCATAATGATTTTTGGATCATGAATCTTGTTGTCCATTGCTGCTCTGTTTCTAACAACGCAAGCTGCGTACATATAATAGAAACTCTGTGGCAAAAGTCTTGCAATATTGATTGAGTTTGCAGAAGAAAGTCTTAATTTTTTTCTTAATTCTTCATCTGTAAATGCTGTTTTTACAAGTTTTTGACAATCATCAAAAGTTCCTTTTACTTTTAATGCTCTAACGTTTCCTGTAAAAGTTGAAAGTTGTTTTTCTTGAATTTCACTAATTTTTCCATCAGGATACAAAATTGTAACATCAAGACCTGGAACATTGTGGAAAGCACTTCCAACAGCACTTCCTGTGTCTCCAGAAGTTGCAACTAAAATATGGAGTGGTGTGTCTTCGTTTCTGTTAAAGTAAGACATTGTGCGAGCCATAAAACGAGCCCCAAAATCTTTAAATGCACAAGTTGGGCCGTGAAATAATTCCAAAACGTAAGAAACACTATCTAACGGAACAACTTTTGGTGAAAATGGATATGCATCTTGAATAATTGCAGCCAAATCATCATCTGGAATTTCACCATCAACATAAGGTTTTGCCATGTTAAAAGCAATATCTCTAAACGATGGTTCCGGATTCTTTTCGATAAATGATTTTTCCAATTTTGGAAAACTAGTTGGAATATATAAACCACCTGTGGCTTTATTCATACCACTCATTACAGCAGTTTTAAAATCTACTTTTGCAGAATTGTCTCTTGTGTCTGTATAAATCACAATTTACCTCGCTTAATTATAATCCATATATTAATTCGTCAACAATTTTGACGGTAAGTTCATTTTTACATTTTGAAACACAGTTATTCCAATTTGAACCTTGGGCATTG
>JAGARY010000193.1 GCA_017622055.1 Treponema sp.
AATGGTAGATATGGCTCACTTTGCAGGTCTTGTTGCAGGAAAAGTTTTTGAAGGCGACTACGATCCAGTAAAATGGGCAGACATTGTTACAACAACAACACACAAAACATTGCGGGGTCCTCGTGGTGCTATGATTCTTTGTAAAAAAGAATTTGCAGACTACGTAAACAAAGGTTGTCCAATGGTTTTAGGTGGACCACTTGGTCACATTATGGCAGCAAAAGCAATTGCATTCAAAGAAGCACGCACACAAGCTTACCAAGATTGGGCTCACAACGTTGTAAAAAATGCAGCAGCTTTAGCAGAAGGATGTAAATCTTACGGAATGCCACTTCAAACTGGTGGAACAGACAATCACTTAATGCTCGTTGACGTTACAGGATACGGACTTACAGGAAAACAAGCAGAAGCAGCTCTTTTCAAATGTGGTGTAACTGCAAACGCAAACGCACTTCCTTACGACAAAAACGGTGCTTGGTGGACAAGTGGAATTCGTATTGGAACACCAGGGCTAACAACTTTGGGAATGAACGAAGAAGATATGAAAGAAGTTGCTTCAATCATTGACTTTGTACTTAAAGGAACAAAACCTGGTCTTACAAAAGAAGGAAAACCTGCAAAAGGTAAAATTGAACTTGACGAAACAGTTCAACAAGAAGCACGCAAACGCGTAAATGCATTGTTAAACGCTCACGTTCTTTACCCAGAATTAGATTTAGACTTCTTGAAAAAAGAATTTGTAAAATAATAAAAAACATAAAACACTGCGTGGTAATCTTATATACTAACTGTTCACGTTTTAGATTGTTACGCACATTTGCTCAGAACTAACGTTACTTAAAAAAAAAGCGAAGAACGTTAGTTCTGAGCAAATCCGTGTGGCAATAACTCTATAAATATTTTTAAGGAAACAACAATGCGGTTGATTTTTATTAGACACGGAGATCCAGATTACAAAAACGACGATGTAACAGAAAAAGGAAAACGAGAAGTTGAACTTTTAACAAACCGTGTTACAAAATGGGACATAACAAAAATCTGTTGTTCACCATTGGGACGTGCTCAAGCAACTGCAAAACCTTCAATTCAAATCTTAAAAAATATAAAAGTAGAAATTTACCCTTGGTTGCAAGAATTTTATTACTACCAAAATGGAAAAAAAACTGGGGTTTGCTGGGATTTTCTTCCTGAATTTTACACATCACAAAAAAAGTTTTTTGATAAAGACAAATGGTACAAATCTTCCCACATGAAAAAAGGTGATGTTCACAACAATTACAAAAAAGTTTGCAACGGAATAGATTCACTTTTGGCAGAATATGGTTACATCCGAAACAAAAAAGGATTTTACACAGTTCAAAATCAAAAACTAAATCCAAACTTTGACCCAAATAACAAAATAGAAAAATATCAATTAGTTTCAGAAAAACACTTAAAAGAAGATACAACTTTAGTTTTCTTTTGCCACTTAGGCGTAATGTTCACAATAATTGGACACTTAACAGGAGTTTCGCCAGTTCAATTGTGGCAAGGATTTTACGTTGCCCCTACTTCTGTTACAGTTTTAAACACAGAAGAAAGATTACCGGAACAAGCATATTTTAGAGTAGAAAGACTTGGAGACACAAACCATTTAACTAACGGTGGTGAACCAATTTCTTCATCAGGATATTTTACCGATATTTTATCTGAAATCTAATTTTTAAGTAAATTTTATTTGAAAAATTAAGTAATTTTTGATATACTAAAAAATATGGAACAGAAAAAAAAGGTAAGATTATCAGACATTGCTAAAGAATTAAACATTAGTACAGTAACTGTCTCAAAAGCAATTTCCAACAAAGAAGGTGTTGGTGACGAATTAAGAAAACAAATTAAAGAATTAGCAGAATCTATGGGATACAAAACAAAAAAAACAGCATCCCAAGACAAAGGAAATATAACAGGAAATATTGGAATTCTAATTCCTTCAAGATTCTTTTCACAAAGTTATTCATTTTATTGGTATTTATTCAATTTTCTTTCAACAGAATTATTAAATAGAAATTATTACTGCATAATGGAATTATTAACAGATCAAGATGAAGAACTTTGCACTTTACCACGAATGATTCAAGACAAAAAAATTGACGGATTAATTCTCCTAGGTCAAACATCTACAAAATACATTGACGCAATCCATTCACATTTTGACGATTTTATTTTGTTAGATTTCTACACAAACGACGTAAATTTAGACAGTGTTACTAATGATAATTACCATTGTTCATATCTTTTAACAAATTATGTTATCAATCAAGGACACAAAAAATTACAATTCGTTGGAAACATAAATGCAACTACTTCCATAAAAGACAGATTTATGGGATTCCTAAAAGCACTTATAGAAAACAACATTGAAACTTCATTAAGTAAAATCATTTCTGACAGAGATGAAAAAGGAAACCTAATTGATATAAAACTTCCTTTAGATGATATGCCAACAGCATTCATCTGTAACTGTGATGAAACAGCAGCTGCCGTAATCAACGAACTTGAAAAAAATGGATTTAAAGTTCCTGAAGATATTTCTGTAACTGGATTTGATAATTATTTAAGCAAAAATGTTACATCAACGGAAATTACAACAGTTTACATAAAACCAGAAGATACAGCATCAATCGCTGCAGATATAATCATCAAAAAAATCAATGGCGAACCTTACGCAAAAGGACGCCATTTAGTAGGTGGAACTACAATACACCGACAATCAGTAAGACAAATATAAAAATATTGCCCTATTACAGAAACCTGTGATTGCCGGAACAAACCCGACAATGACAGGTTATTTTTTTTATTTAGTTTTTCCAGCAGCTAAAATCCCTGTAATATTACAAGGTTTTCCAGCCTGACTTTTTGGTGCTCTTTTAGAACATTGAACATGAACAGTATATTTTTGAACTTTATCACCTTTCACTAGTTCACGATAAGCCCAACCATAATATCCACTTCTACTCATTTGAAAACATTGCAACGGAACTTTTTCAGAATCAGTTCCATCAGGATAAGTTACCCAAGCCAAAGCATTTCTAAATTGATCACTTTCACAATAAGTTACTCCAATTGTTGAACCTTCAACTTCAAAAGTAATTTCTGCACCAACTTCGGCAGTTTGCCATCCTTCTCTTACATTTCCACGTTTAATCCAATCATCATGTCTTGGAGTTCCTGCTTTCCATCCTGTATTAGAAATTGGTTTAATATTATCTTTATGATAATATTTTGCAAATTCAAAACCAGTATCAGTCATAGCAGCAGGCAATGTCTTTACAGGAGCTGGAATCTTTTTATCAGCCGGAAGATTTTTCCAATATCCTTCTAATTTTTCAATAATAAACGAAGCAATACTTCCGTGTCCTGCAGTATTTGGATGCACAGTTTCTGTTCCATCAAAATAATTTTCAAAATCAGCTTTAGACCCAGTTTTTAAAACACAATCTTTCCAACTTACAAAAGGAATATGATAATATTCGCAAATAGGTTGTTGTTCATGTTGCATTCCAGGAAAAGGTTCTTTTCTTTCATTCACAAACAAAGCCATAACTGCCGTATCAGTATTATTCATAATTTTACGAAGCACACCTTCATAAGTTCTACATCTAGTTTCACCCGCCAACCACTGATCATTCATAGCAAACTCAATAATAACAAAATCAACATTATTATTTAT
>JAGARY010000194.1 GCA_017622055.1 Treponema sp.
AAGTTTGGCTCTCGGCAAGAAAGTCTTCCTGTGGCAGTTCCAGTTTGAATAAAATCTGTGTGAATTCTATTATTTTTGTCGCACATTTTTGGCAAAGTATCTACATAAGTAGATTGAAGTTTTGCCAATTCTCTGTATTCCAAAATCATTCTTGGAACAGGATCAACCAAAGCAAGTTCTTCCAAAACGCTAGTGTCAGTTGAATATCCTCTTTTTGTTTTTTTACCAGGTTTTAAGTGGCGTTCTTCAAATAATATTTCTTGCAGTTGCTTTGGAGATGCAATATTAAATTCGTGACCAACTTCTTTGTAAATATTTTGTTCAACTAAAGCAATATTTCTAGTTAATTCTTCGTTATATGAATTAAGATTTTGTGTATCAATATGAATTCCTTTTGTTTCCATTCCAGCCAAAATTGGCAAAATCTTCATTTCTAAATCAAAAAGTTCTTTATTCAAAAACGGAATTTGTTTTTTGTAAAGTTGCAGTGTAAAATCAACATCTTCGGCAGCATAAGAAGTTGCTTTGTCTAATGGAACATCCAAAAATGTCTGATCTTTTTTTACCAAATCAGAAAAATCAATTCCTTTTAACCCAAGTTGAGTTTCTGCCAAATATTCAAGAGAATATCCGTTTCTTCCATTTCTTTCTGGATTTATAATCCAAGCCCCAATCATTGTGTCATAAATTTTACAAGACAAAATAGAAGAATATAATTTAACAAAATTATCAAAAGTTTTTTCACTTTTTGCATTTTCTTCTATTGATTGATTACATAATTGATTAATAAATTGATTAAAAAATCCATTAGAATACAAAACTTTTATATCAAATTTTGCATTGTGCATTAAAACTGTAACGTCTTTATTAAAAAAGATTTTTTTCAAAGAAGAAAAAGCATCTGATTTTTCAATATAATTGCTTTCGTCGAATAAATCTTGTGCTTTTTGCTGCAAAGGAATGTAAACTCCTTTTTTATCTTCATAACACAAACTAAAACCAATAATATTTGCATTTAAAGTATCAAGTCCATCAGTTTCTGAATCATAAGCAATAACAAGTTCTTTTGATTTTAAAAATTCGTCAATGTAAGAATCTAATTCTTCTTTAGATAAAAGTGCTTTATAACCTGAAGTGTCATTTTGAACAACATTTGCCGCCAACGGAATATCATTTACAATTATTTCTTTTCCACCTGTTTTTGGAGCCTTTTTTAATTCTTCAATTTTTTCTTTAGTTTCAGCATCATCAATAAAATCAGAATCCAAACTAGAAACAGAACCATTTTTCAAAGAAAGTTCAAAATATTGTTTTGCAACAGCCGAAACCTCGTGATTCTGCAAAATTTCCGCAGCTTTTTTATAATCAAAACTTAAAGGATTTCCATTCAACGCATCATCAATATCTGAACAAGGAACTTCATCACAAAGTTTTACAAGTTTTTGACTAAAATATGCGTTATCTTTTCCATCAATAAGTTTTTGCTTCATAGCACCTTTAATCTCTTCAATATGAGAATAAATGCCATCCAAATCACCATAATCACAAATCAATTTTGAAGCAGTTTTTACACCAACACCTTTTACACCCGGAATATTATCTGCCGTGTCCCCATACAACGCCAACAAATCCAAAAGTTTTGCAGGTTTTACCCCCCATTCCGCTTCAACACCTTCAATGCCAGTAACTTTCCAAGTAGACCCAGATTCCGGCTTCAAAATCAAAGTTGAATCAGTAACAAGTTGCATTAAATCTTTATCACCACTTAAAATTCTACAGCCACGACCAGATTTTTCACATTTTTTTGCCACAGTTGCAATCACATCATCAGCTTCGTAACCATCACATTGCAAAACTGGCACACCCAAAGCATCCAAAATCTCACAAATCACAGGAATTTGAGCATGCAAATCTTCTGGAGTCTTATTTCTTGTAGCTTTGTACTGATCATACATTTCGTGACGGAAAGTTTTAGTTTTACTATCCATAGCCGCAAAAATGTACCCAGGTTTATAATGTTGTAAAATATAATGAAGATTTCTAAAAAATCCAAAAATTGCCGAAACGTTTTCCCCTTTTGAATTTGTCAAAGGTCTACTAATAAAAGCAAAATAACATCTAAAAATTAAGCCATAACTATCTAAAATATATACTGTTTTTTCGTCAAATTTATCATTAATAATACTCATACTAAAATTATAAATAGAATTTTTAATAATGAAAAGTAGAAAAATTTGTTAATAATCTTGAAAAAAAAATACTCTTTCAAAATGTTTCCTTCTAAGGTATAATGAAAAGATATGAAATCTCATACAATAAAAATGTTTATTTTTGTAATTTTTGCAATTTTGCTTAATTATTTTGGAAAACTTTTCGCAGAAACTTTATCCCTTCCTTTTTGGTTTGATTCTTTAGGAACTGTTTTAGCAGCTTACGTGTTAGGTCCTTTTTGTGGTGCGGTTGTTGGTGTTTCTTGTAATGTCATATATGGAGTTGTTTATTCTCCATTAAATATTCTTTATGCGTTTGTTAGTATTTTTATAGCTATTATTGTTGGTATAGCATCAAAAAGAAAATATTTAGAAACTGTTTTTGGTATTTTCTCGGTTAGTTTTTTTCTTGCCGTTTCGTGTGTTTTTGTTAGTGTCTTTTTGAATTACAAATTTTTTAATGGTAATATTGGTAATGTTTGGGGTGATGGTGTAGCAACTTTTTTAAGTAATTTTGGTATTAACAAATTTTTATCACATATAGTTGGACAGTTTTATTTGGAATTCTTAGATAAAGTGATTACAATGTTTTTTCTGTTTGCTTCCATAAAGGGGTTTAGGTTTCATAAAATAAAATCAA
>JAGARY010000195.1 GCA_017622055.1 Treponema sp.
AAATCTTTGAGACTGCAAAGAAGAATCTGTACAAGCACCATTTGCCAAAATAATGTCTTTTACATGAATATCATCTTTTATAGCACCGCAAGTTCCAACACGAATTGCTTTTTGAACATTATAAAATTCAAACAACTCTTGAACATAAATTGCCAATGATGGCTGCCCCATTCCAGTTCCTTGTACCGAAACTTTTTTTCCTTTATAAGTTCCAGTAAATCCAAACATTCCTCTTACTTCGTTATAACAAACAGGATTTTCCAAAAAGTTTTCTGCAATAAATTTTGCTCTTAAAGGATCTCCAGGTAATAATACTGCATCTGCAATTGCTCCCTCTGGAGCGTTAATATGTGTACTCATAAGATAAATTATAAGGTGATTTCCTAAAACTTAAAAGTTTTTTTTAGATATTTCTTTTATTTTCATAGATAAATGTTATACTATTTTTATGATGGAATTTATTACAAGCAACCTTCCATGGTTTTGGCTAATTGTATTAATTGCTTGTTGTACAATTGAAGCTTTTACCATGGGATTAACAACAATTTGGGCAGGTATTGCAGCATTGCCAATGATTTTCATTGCATTAACTGGATTACCTTTTAGATGGCAATTACTAATTTTTGTAATTTTAACAGTTTTACTTATCATTTTCACAAGACCTTTTGCTGTTAAAAAGCTTAAAAATGGTAAAGAAAAAACAAATGTAAATACTCTTTGCGGAGAAGAAGTTTTAATTACAAAAAAAGTAACTAAGTTTGAACGCGGTGAAGCAAAAGCAAAAAATGGTGTTGTTTGGACAACAAAATCTTCTAACGATGAAGAAATTGCAGAAGGAACAATCTGTAAAATTATTGAAGTTCAGGGAAACACAATTATTGTAGAGCCAATTAATAAATAGGAGATGTAAAAATTTATGATTTATATTGTAATCATTTTATTTGTAATTGTTGCAATTCTTATAGCAACAAACATTAGAATTATTTCCCAATCAGATGCTGTAGTTATTGAAAGACTTGGAGCATATTTAAAAACATGGACAGTTGGATTACACGTAAAGTTTCCTTTTATTGACAAAATGACAAACAAGATGTCTTTAAAAGAAAAGGTATTTGATTTTCCACCACAGCCAGTTATTACAAAAGATAATGTTACAATGATGATTGATACAGTAGTTTATTTTCAAATTACAGATCCAAAATTGTACACTTATGGTGTTGAACGCCCAATTAATGCGTTGGAAAATTTAACAGCAACAACTTTGCGTAACATTATTGGTGAACTTGAACTTGATGAAACTCTTACAAGTCGTGATGTAATCAATACAAAAATGCGTAGTATTCTTGATGAAGCAACTGACCCATGGGGAATTAAAGTAAATCGTGTTGAAGTAAAAAACATTGAACCTCCACAGGCAATTCGTGAAGCAATGGAAAAACAAATGCGTGCAGAACGTGAACGCCGTGAAGAAATTTTAATTGCAGAAGGTCACAAACAAGCGGCGGTTTTGGAAGCAGAAGGTAAAAAACAAGCATTAATTCTTGAAGCACAAGCACAAAAAGAAGCAATGATTCTTGATGCAGAAGCTCAAAAAGAAGCTGCAATTCAAAAAGCAAAAGGTGAAGCCGAAGCTATTCGCGAAGTTCAAGAAGCAAAAGCATCTGGTATGAAAATGCTTAAAGAAGCTGGAATGGACGACAAAGTTCTTAAACTTAGAAGTCTTGAAGCTTTTGAAGCAGCCTCAAACGGCCAAGCAACAAAAATCATTATTCCATCTGATATTCAGAACCTTGCTGGTGTTGTTTCGGCTGTAACAGAAATTGCAAAAAAATAAATTATAAGAAAATAATTCCAAATAATGCACCCAGTAAAATTGTTAATATTGGGTGCATTTTAAATTTCATCATCAAAAAGAAGATAACAGCATAACCAGCCAAATTAATCCAATCAATAAATCCTTTCAAATTTTCAAAAGAAAATAAGTAAGACAATGAAAACTGCTCTGGAATGTTAAACATATTAAAAATAAAGATTTGTACAACTGGAACTAAAATCAAACCTGTTGTTACAGGTCTCAAAAATGCCAAAGCACCTTTTACATACAAACTTTTATTAAATTTTTGCAAAAATTTGGCAATGATAACAATAATAATTAAAGAAGGTAAAACTTCTCCAATTGTAGTAATTATTCCCCCAGGAATTCCGTAAAGATTATATCCAATATAAGTTGCCATATTTGTACCAAGAGGACCTGGTGTGCTTTCGGAAATTGCAACCATATTATAAAACTGTTCTTCTGTAATTAATCCCCTTTGAACAATTGTTTGCTGCATTAAAGTAATTGCAACAATTCCACCACCAATTGTAAAAAGTCCTATATAAAAAAATGTACAAAACAATTCAAACAAACTCATTTTATTTCCCTTCCCCATCAATTTTTTTTGAATCTTCTTCAACTGCAGCAACTTTCTTTTTTTCTTTGTAAGTTAAAACAACACCAATAAGCAAAGCAAAAAGAATAATCCAAAAAGATGGAAGTTTAAATACAAAAACAAGCAAAAAACTAATCATCATAAAAATGGCATTTGTAAACTTTTTGATTGTTTTTTTCATAAAATTGATAATTGTAGAAGTTAACAAAGCCGCAACAGCCACATTAATTCCTTTTAATGCTTTTTGAATAATTGGAAAATCATTAATAGAATTAATAAGACTTGCCAAAATCATAATGATTACTAAAGAAGGAGTTACCATTCCCAAAGTTGCAAAAATGCCCCCAATTATTCCCATTTGTTTATAACCAACAAAAGTGGCAACATTCACAGCCACAATTCCTGGCGTACTTTGCCCAACTGCATAATAATCAATTAATTCTTCATCTGTAATCCATTTTCGTTTTTCTATTAATTCAGATTGCATCATTGGCATCATTGCCAAACCACCGCCAATAGTAAAAGTTCCAATTTTGGCAAAAGAAAAATACAAATTAAACAAGTTCTTAATTTTATCTATCATATTCATTTCCTAAACTAACAAGCACACATTTTAATGAGGAAAAACTTTTAATTCAACACAAGTTCCACAAGGTTTATTTTTTTTGATTTTAAAACTTGCATTAATTTGGTCAGCACGATACTGCATAGAATTTAACCCAATTCCCTTTGCCACATCTTTTGCAGACAAAATTTCAATTTCATCTGGATTTGTTTTTACAGAAGATTCTTGATTTTTTTCCGATTTTATAGAAAAACCTACTCCATTATCTTTAACAGTAACTAAAACAAAATCCTTTTCTTCTTCAACTTTAACGCAAACTTCCGTGGCATTTGCATGTTTTAAAACATTGTGTAAAGCTTCTTGAATAATTCTAAATATATTCAATTTTTGCAAACTATCAAAATGAATATCACTAAAAATATTCCATTCATAAACACATTTTATTCCAGATTGATTTCCAAAGGACGCACACAAATTATTCAAACTGTGATTCATTCCCAAACTTTCCAATTCTACCGGATACGAGTTATGAGCATATTGCCTTGTTCGTTGCAAAGTATCGCTAATTAAACTGGCCAATTCCACCATTTCATCTTTTTCCAAAGGTGCTTCTCTATTTGAATAACTACGGCACAACATAGAAATTCCAGCCAAACGTTGACAAATATCATCATGCAAATCTGTACTAAACCGCTGTCGTTCTGCTTCACTAATTTTTAAAACTTGGGCTTCAACTTCCATTCGTCGATTATTTGATTCCAACAATTCCTTTGTTCTTGCTTGAACTTCTTTTTCCAAAGTTTCGGCATATTTAAATTCTTCTTCCCGATTTTTCAATCTCAAAATCGTTTGTGCAATATCAACAGAAATAGAACACATATATGGATGCAAGGAATCTTCAGCCTGATAAATCATTATTCCAATTGCATCCCGCCCTAACAACAAAAACTTAGAAACATAGCTTTCATTCCAATCAAAAAAAGAATTACAAAAATCAGACATAAGTGTTTTCGGTACAGAATAAAAAGTCTTATCCATTTTTCCATTTTTTTTAACAAATAAGGGATAAATAAATTCAGAAAGATTTCCATTATTTTCTGAAAATGATAACAAACAAAAGTTTTTTATACCAATCAAATCTAAATTTCGGTCAATGTAAGTTCTCATTTCTTGTATTGAAAAAACAGAGTTTAATTCCTGCCCCATTCTACTTATCATTCGAAGCAATTTTTCAGAATATAAATATTGATATTGGATTTTTTGATTTTTCTTCTGCAACTCATCTATTGAAGTTTCATTTTCTTTTGGACAACCACAAGAATTTCTAATCACTAAACTTGATTGAACAGTGTGAATATTATCAACTTTTTTGCCAGCCAACAATTCTGTCATTATTTTTAAAGCCTTCATTCCCATTTCTTCCATTGGCTGACGAACTGTTGTTAATGCAGGATATTCCAGCTTTGCCTGAGGAATATCATCAAAACCTGTAATTGCACAATTTTTTGAAAAAGTATTTGTTGTATTCATTTTTAAATATTTATTTGTACCAATTGCCATATTATCATTGGCACAAACAATTACATCTATTTGAAAATCATTTTTTTCTTTTTCGTATTGAGCCAAGGCTTGCACAGCAGATTCTTCTGTGTAATCACCACGAACAATTCTATATTCAAAAATTTTATTTTCTGATTTATAAGCATCCATCACCCGAATAAAATCTTGTTCACGAACAATATTATCCTGATGAGATTTTCTTCCACTTACAAACAAAATATTTTTGTAAGAATGTTCTTCAACTAGATGATATAAAAGTGCATCCATAGATTTATTTGATTCTGTAACAATTGAAGGAACATCTTCTAATTCTTGACCAACAGAAACAAAGGGAATGTCTCCCCAAGTTTCTCTAATTTCTTTTAATGAATCAACAATCATTCTATCTTGAACAACAGAAGTTAAAATAACAATTCCATCAAGAGCAAAGAAATCTTTTTTTGCCAAAGATTTACTTAATTCCTTGTTTACGAAATTTTCATATTGAAAACAAATCAACTCAATTCCATTTTCCACAGCATAAGAATTCATTCCTCGCAACACCGAAGTTTGATATTCTTCATTTAAGATATCAACAATTAATCCAATTCTCATAAAAATATTATACAATTATTTTCAAAAATATGTTATAATTTTTGCTATGAATTATTCTGTTATTATTGTAGATGACCACCCTCTTTTCAGTAGAGGACTTAGCCAACTCATTGAAACTCAAAATGATTTTAAAGTTATAGGAATTGCAAAGGATAGAGCCGAAGCATTGTCTCTTTTAGATTCAAAAAAACCAGACCTTGTTATTGCAGACTTAAATCTTGGACAAGAAGACGGATTAGAATTAATAAAAGATTGTCTAGCTTTTAATCCACACCTAAAAGTGCTTGTAATTTCAATGCACGATGAAAGATTTTATGCAGAACGAGCTTTAAAAGCTGGAGCAAAAGGTTACATTATGAAAGAAGAAGCTGAAACAAATGTAATCTCGGCAATAAAGACAGTAATTAATGGTGATATTTATTTAAGCGAAAATGAAAAAGCAAGACTTGGTGATGTATTATCAAATACACAAAAAGGACCTTTTGATACAATAAATTCACTTTCAGACAGACAATTACAAATTTTCACACTTATTGGAAAAGGACTTGGCACTGTAGATATTGCTTCAAAACTAAATTTAAGCATAAAAACAATTGATACACATAAAGAAAACATAAAAGCAAAACTACACTGTGCTTCTTCTGCTGAACTTAGACAAATGGCCATAGAATGGACAAACAATAGTTAGTAAAAAAATAATTTTGCATTATGTCAATTATATATTATACTTTTCTTAATATAAGGAAAGTATAGTATGACTATTTGCATTTACTCCCCTATTTTAGAATTAGCAGAAGTTATTGCAGAAAACATAGAAGAAACTGGGGAAGTTTGTTTTAAATTTTCAACTTCTTCATCTTTAACTGAATTCCTAACATCAATAAAACATTTACCAGATTTACTTATTCTTGATTACACATGTTATAACCACGAGTTTTTTAATATTCAACCAACACTAAAATCAATAAACAAACTTTTTCCAGTAATTTTTTACAACGATCCTTGTTTAATACACCCTAAAAGAACTTTGCATTGGGAAACTCAACTTAAATTACTTTATAACATTACAGAAAGAGAACAATTAGATAAATATAAACAAGTCTTTGAAAAAATTGAAGCAATTGTGGAATCTCCTGAATTAAAAAGATACATTCCATTAATGCAAACACCACTTCCTTTTCCAAAAAATGAATCAAAAACAAAAACACTATTTTCAAAACTTCAAATTGACACATCTTTATCATTACTTAATTTCAAAAAAAGATGTAATTTAGCAGAAAATTTATATTATTTACTTTTGATATTCTATAATAATCGAGAAACACCACTTTCAATCGAAGAAATAATTGATTTATACAAAAAAGATAAAAAGCAAATTACAGAACAATCGTTACGAGTTTCAATTTCAAGACTAAAATC
>JAGARY010000196.1 GCA_017622055.1 Treponema sp.
ATGCCCCCATTCGCTCACACAATGAGCTTCGTCAATTGTAATGCAAGAAACTTCCAAATTTCCTTCATTTAACAAATCCCGAATCCTACTAGTAGCCAATCCTTCTGGTGAAACGTAAATAATTTTTACAAAACCTTTTTTTATTTCATCAACAGCCTTTAAATATTCTTTCCATTCCAATGAACTATTCAAAAAAACAGAATGAATACCATGCTTTTCTAAAGACGCCACCTGATTCGACATCAACGAAATCAACGGAGAAACAACAATCGTAATACCTTTCAAAATCAACGCAGGAATTTGATAACAAAGAGATTTTCCACCGCCAGTAGGCATAATTACCAACGTATCTTTTTTTGCCAAAACGCTATTAATTACCGCTTCTTGCAAAGGTCTAAAATTTTTATATCCAAAAACCGAACTAAGAACCAACTCCGGATTAGAATCAACAAAAGTACAAGAATTTATTTTCACAAAATTATTATAACAAGTTAAACCCACTTGAAAAACCCCAAACAATTTGATATATTAATAATCACAAGCCGGAATGGTGGAATGGTAGACACGACAGACTCAAAATCTGTTGCGAGCAATCGTGTAAGAGTTCAAGTCTCTTTTCCGGTATCAAGACTGTCTAATTTATTTTAGGCAGTCTTTTTTTTTTGCAGGGCGCCACCCTCGTTGTTTTCGGCAAAGCCGCAATCAACTTCGGGTCGGAGTATTTCAGGCTCGGTAGCCCTCGGTGGTTCCTTTCAAAAAACTTCGTTTTTTTTCAGTCACCACTGGCTCGCTCCGCTCGCCACCTTCCATGTTCCTGGCGCAAACCAAAAACTACACCTCAGGCATTACACCAACACAATCTTTCTTAAACTCAATTGCTTCCGCCATAGCCTTTCCATTAATATTTTGTTCACCAGCAATATCAGCAATTGTTCTTGCAACCTTTTTTAACGAACTAATGCTTCTTGGAGAAAACCCATAACGCAAAACAGCTTTTTCCAAAATTTCATTAGATTCTGCATCAAGTTTACAAAAAGTTTCAATTTCATTTTGAAACAAATCCCCATTTTTCTTATTTTGACGTTTCCTCTGAATACTCACCGCTTGTTTTACACCAATTCTAATTTCTTCCGTAGTTTGTAGCCCATCCCGAACACCAATAGAGTCAACATCTTCACATTCGTTATCCACAAAAACTTTTAAATCAATTCTGTCTAACAAAGGTGCCGAAAATTTCTTCCAATACTGTTCCACAGATTTTGAACTACACAAACACAACTTATTCTTAGAACCATAATTTCCACACGGACAAGGATTCACAGCCATCAACAACTGAAAATTCGCAGGATAACAAGTTGCTCTCCCAGCTCTACTCAACGTAATGCACTTCGATTCCAACGGAACTCTAAGCATCTGCAAAACAGAACTTCTAAATTCCCCAGCTTCGTCCAAAAACAAAACACCATTATGAGCCAACGAAATTTCGCCAGGTCTAACATCAACTCCACCACCACAAATTCCTTCAATGGTAGCCGTCTGATGTGGCATTCTAAAGGGCGGAACCCGAATCAACGGTTCATTAGGTTTAATCAAACCAGCCAAAGACCAAATTCTTGTAACCGACTGAGCTTCATCCATAGTCAACAAAGGATTAATTCCAGGAAATTTCTGAATTGCCATTGTTTTCCCACAGCCAGGGGCACCTAACGCCAAAAAGTTATGACCTCCAGCCGCAGCAATCTGCAAACCACGAATCAATTTGTACTGACCTTTTATGTCTTCAAACAAAAAAGCTTTTCCCAAATCTGCAAATTCAACTTCGTCCTTGTTGTAGATGTTCACTTTTTTTTCTTTAAAAACATTAACATTCCCCAACGCATCAAAAGCGTCCCGCAATGTTTCTGCTCCATAAACCAAAGCGCCTTCCACTTCCAAAGCCTCATCCAAATTTCCACTAGGAACAATACATCTTGTAATTCCATTTGCAATAGCAGTTGAAATTGCCGCATGTACACCTTTTACACCACGAATCTTCCCAGAAAGTTCCAACTCTCCCATTACCATTACCGAATCAGTAATAAATTTTTCCGAAACACTTTTGGGGGCGTTGCTCAAAAGCACACCTAACGCAATTGGTAAATCAAAACCCGCACCTTCTTTCTTTAAATCTGCAGGAGAAAGACTTATCAAAACTCGTTCAGTGGGAAACTCAAAATCACTGTTTCTAATTGCCGCTTGCATCCGTTCTCTAGATTCCTTCACCGCGCCATCCGCCAATCCAACAATGTCCACAGCAGGAATCCCGCGCCGTAAATCAACTTCCACAGTTACAAGAGCACCTTCGTAACCAAAAGGAGAAAATGAAAATATTTGCATAAACACCTCAAAAAAAAATTCTCTATATATATAATTCCCTCAAAAGTGAAAATTTATGCAACTTAAATAAAAGAATTTGCAATTTTTTTTAAAATATTTTATGTTATGTTTCCGTTTTTTTTAAAAATGTGATATAATTAATAATAAGTATTGTAATTTTTTAGGAGTTCTTGTGAGTAAGCACGATTTTCCAAAGATTCATTTTTATGACCAAGATTTTGTAGACATTTATAATAAGACATGGTCATGGGTATCATCATTTTGGATTAACCCAAAAACAAATGAACAAGATTTAGAAGGTTATTTTATCTACCCAGAAAATGGAAAAAATATAATTTCTCTTTTTGAATCAGTTTTTTCTTCGTTTTTCTTAGTATATTCAAATAGAAATTTTGATGCATGTAAAAATATTGATTATTTTTATTCTCAACAAGAAGAATCTGGTGCAATTCGTTGGAAATATGATTTAGCAGATAATTCACCAGTTTTAGATGCTTCAAATCCAGAAGGTGTTGCATTACCGTTATTTGCTTTTGCAGAATACAATTTGTTCCATAAATCGGCAAATAAAAAAAGAATTAAAGAAGTTATGCCATTTCTTCAAAAACACATGGCTTGGCTTGACGAAAATTTTAAACAAGAAAACGGATTATATTCTGTACCAGTAGTTGCAGGCGGAATGGATAATTCTCCTAGAGGGGAAGTTTGTTATCCTGTTGATTTTAACGCTTGTATGGCAATTAACGCCGCTCATATGGCAGCCCTTGGTGATATTCTTAATGATAAAGAATTGATTTTCCAATATAAGAAAATGTATTTTTCTATTAAAACTAGAATTAACAATCTTATGTGGGATGAAGAAACAAATTTCTACTACGATTTAGATAAAGATGAAAATAGACTTTCTACAAAATCAATTGCTGCGTATTGGACTTTATTAGCAGAAATTCCAAACTCAGATAAAGCTGATTGTTTAGTAAATCGTTTGAATGATCCAAATTGGTTTGGTACAGATCATCCATTCCCAACATTAAGTGTTGATAATCCAAACTTTAGTGAAGACGGAAATGGTTATTGTGGAAGTATTTATCCTGCGTTTAACTTTATGGTAATTAAAGGTCTTGAAAAATACGGTTATTATGAACTAGCTCGTGAATGTTCAATTAGACACTTGTATTTTGTTCTTGAATCACTAATGCCAAATAATGATAAAGAACCAGGCGATTTATTTGAAGCATATCTTCCAAATAAAGAAGGTTGTGCAAAAATTTCTGCTGACGGAACAATGGCAAGAAAACGATTTTTGCATACAACTGCACTTTCTACAATCGCTTTAATGATTGAAAACGTAATTGGGCTTTCAATAAGTCTTCCAAGAAAAACTGTAGATTGGATTATTCCTAACCTTGAAATAATGGGAATTGAAAATCTTTCATTAAAACGAAACTTAATTACAATTCTTTCAAACAAAAGTACACGCGGATGGGAAATCCAAATGGAAAGCGAAAAATTGTATTACTTTACAATCAACATCTTGGATCAAAAGAAAAAAACATTGCCTATTCCTAGTGGAAAATGTTCTATGCTTATTGATAAATTATAATATAATGCTTTCATATATTTTGTTTATGAAGGCATACTCAAAAATAGGAGATAAAAATGGCAACTCCGGAATCAGTTATTGAAATCGGTTCAACAGGAGTTCGTCTTCTTGTTGCCGAATTTGATGCCGACAGAAAACAAAATATATTAGATCGCTCAGAAATGCCTCTTCCACTTGGAAAAAATGTATTTACAAGTGGAATTGTTAATCAAGAAACTCAAAATCAATTAATTCAAGTTTTAAAAAGATACAGAGAGCAATTGCAAGGTTGGGGAATTTCTCCAGAAGAAACATATTGTTTTGCTACAAGTGCATTTAGAGATGCTAAAAATCGTGATGCAATTATGGACCGAATTTTTGTTCAAACAGGATTTAGAGTTCATATTGTAGATGGTATTGAAGAAAATAAATTGATGTATCTTGCTGTAACTGATTGTATTAAAGATCAGCCAATAGATTTTAAAAACGAAAACACTGTAATTCTTGTGGTTGGTGGAAGTACAACGGAAATTATGATGATGTCAAAAGGAAAAATGGCAGGTGTTCATAGTTTGCGGTTGGGAACTGTTAGAATTGAAGAACAAATAAAAAATCAAACAAGTAGTTATGCAGATATTCAAAGATTTGTTCAAGAATCAATTAATAACACAAAAGGTTCTCTTGAAAGTGAATTAAACATTGCCGAAGTAAAACAATTTATTGCAGTTGGGCAAGATGTTTCTTTGGCTTCTCTTATTATTGGTCGACCAATTTCTACTTTTTTGTGGGAAATTAACAAACAAGATTTTTCTGATTTTATTCGTGATATTCAAGAATATAGCGTTGATGAATGTGTTGCTAGATTTAAAATGTCTTATAGCGAAGCAGAAACTTTTCAAGTTAGTTTGTTAATTTATAATTTGTTCTTTAATTTAACAAACGCAGAACGCATTCTTGTTCCAGAAACAAATATTAGAAACGGAATTTTATTGAGTAAGGACTCTGCTAAAAATTTGGAACTTCAAAAGGAATTTGATAGTCAAATTATTGCTTCTGCAAGAAACCTTTTGCGAAAATTTCACGGAGACGAAAATCACGCAGAATGTGTTAGAATGATTGCTACAAAAATTTATGATTCTTTAAAAGAAGAAATTGCGTTAGATGAACATTCTCGCACTTTGCTAGAAGTTGCTTCTATTTTGCATGATATTGGATCTTTTATTCGCTATGATAATCATAATATTCACAGTAGCTATGTAATAAAAAATTCAGAAATTTTTGGACTTTCTAAAAACGAAAATAAAATCATTTCGGAAATTGCAAAATATCATCGTGGTTCTTCGGTTCCTCAAGATGATGATAGTTTTCACCTTATGTCTAGAGTTGATCGTCTTACAATTTTAAAATTAACAGCAATTTTACGAATTGCAGACGCAATGGACCGTGGGCACATTCAAAAATTTAGCGATTTTACAATCAAACTAGAAAATAACACATTAATTATCAATACAAAAAAATCAAAAAATACAGTTTTGGAAAAAATTGCATTAACAGAAAAAGCTGGAATGTTTGAAAGCGTATTTGGATACAAAGTTTTATTAATGTAGATTTTGTTGGAGGAATTTTATGAGTGAAAATAGATTTTTTAATAGAGAATTAAGTTGGCTTGAATTTAACGCTCGTGTTTTGCATCAAGGTTTAAGAAAAGAATTGCCTTTGTTAGAAAGACTTCAATTTCTTTCTATTGTCACTTCAAATTTTGATGAATTTTTCCAAGTTAGAGTTGCCTCTGTAAAACGAACTTTTTTTGATAAACCAGATTTTAAAGATGCTTCTGGATTGTCGCCACAAATGGTTTTAACTTCAATTTCTGCAAGAGCTCATCAAATTATTAGAACTCAACAAGAATGTTTAATGACAGATATTATTCCTTCTTTGGCAGAAAAAGGTTTAGTTTATGTTACTCCAGAATGTTATTCACAACGTCAAACAGAATATATTCAAAACATTTTTAAATCAGAAATTTATCCACTTTTAACACCCCTTCGCACAGATATGGAAGCTTTTCCTCACATCAAAAATCTTGCAACTTATGCAGCATTTTTGCTTAAACCAATTGCAGGAATTAAAACAACTTCCGAAGAATTAAAAGGAAGCGATGATGAACTAAGAGTTGCATTGGTTGAAATTCCTGGTGGAATTCAAAATATTTTTTGGCTTCCAAATGACACAACAAAAAAACAAAAACAGTTTGCTTTGCTTCAAGATATTATTTCTGCTTGCGGAACTCAACTTTTTCCTGGGTTTGCTGTTGCAGAATCTTTATTGTTTAAAGTTGCTAGAGATGCAGATTTTGCTGTAGATGAAGATTCTGGAAGCAATTTTATTCACGCTATGGAAGATGTTTTAATTCAAAGAAAATCTTCGTTCCCTGTGCAAATGACTTGTAATGGAACTAGTGACGTTATTCGAAAATTTTTAATGGAAAAACTTGAACTTTCAGAAGACGATGTTTACAAAGTTCAGCAAATAATTAACCCAAACGATTTAATGGATTTGCGAGATTCTGACGAAGGTGCTCAACTAAGTTTTGACAGATGGGAACATTTTTATCCTGCAGATTTACCAGAAGATGAACCTTATTGGGATACTTTAAAACTTAGAGATAAAATTCTACACGTTCCTTACGAAAGTTATGATCCAGTTGTAAAAATGGTTTCGGATGCAGCTGACGATCCAGATGTTTTAGGAATTAAAATGACTTTGTACAGAGCGGGTAGAGATTCGCCAATTATTACTGCTTTGGAACGTGCCGCACAACGTGGAAAACAAGTTGTAGTTTTGGTTGAACTAAAAGCTCGTTTTGATGAAGAGCGAAATATTGCTTGGGCAAATGAACTTGAACAAGCCGGCGTTACTGTAATTTATGGCCTTAAAAATTTAAAAGTTCATGCAAAAATCTTAA
Source organism: Treponema sp. (assembly GCA_017622055.1). Lineage (GTDB taxonomy): Bacteria > Spirochaetota > Spirochaetia > Treponematales > Treponemataceae > Treponema_D. Next base: position 6,924 of record JAGARY010000196.1, read on the forward strand.
TGGTAATTCGTAAAGAAAGTGATACAATTCGTCGGTATGTTCATCTTGCAACAGGAAATTATAATCCAAAAACTGCAAAATTGTATTCAGATCTTTCTTTGTTTACAGCAAACCCTCAAATTGCAAATGATGCCACACAATTTTTTAATCTTGTAACTGGTTATTCAACTTTGCAAAAAATGGATTATTTGGGAATGGCTCCTGTTACAATAAAATCAAGATTGCTTAGTATGATTCAGCGAGAAATTGAACGTAGCACTCCTGAACAACCTGGTTTGATTATTGCCAAGATGAATTCTTTAACTCACGAAGAAGTGATTGCTGCATTGTATAAAGCAAGTCAGGCTGGTGTAAAAGTTTTATTGAACATTCGTGGAATTTGTATGCTTGTTCCTGGTGTAAAAGGAATGAGCGAAAATATTAAAGTAATTTCTATTGTAGACAGATATTTGGAGCACTCTAGAATTTTCTATTTTCAAAATGCGGGAAATCCAGAATTGTATTGTTCAAGTGCAGACTGGATGAGCCGAAATTTGGATCGTCGCATTGAGTTGATGTTCCCAATTTTGGAAAAAGCTGCTTTTGACGAAATTAAAAAGATTTTAGATTCGTATTTTAAAGACAACACAAATGCAATGGAACTTTCGCAAACTGGAAGCTGGACACCTGTTGAAAAAAACAAAAAAGATGAATCTTATCAAGCTCAATTTGAATTGTACAAGTATTACAAAAAACTAGATGATTCAAAACCTCAAACCACAGAAAAACAATTTGAAGTGCGAAGAAAGTAGATTTTATTGGCTTAGGCACTTGAGCGGGCGGGCGCAAAGCCCGAACCACTGGACCGACAGCAATTGAGTGTAGCGAAATTGCTGGAGGGAAGCGGTTGACCGTTAGAGAACCGCGAAAACGCCGACCCTTTGGAAAACGAAGTTTTTCAAAGGGGAAGCCCTATTATATATTATTACTTAAAAGAATTGTAAAAATTAAGTAAAAATATTTTAAAATTAAGTAAAAACTGCTTGATTTTCTGCAAATTGTGTGCAATTATAAAAGAAGGATATGTAGATTCCTAAATATTGAAATTTCCAATAGTCAACAATTTGTTGTTCTATGTATGAGGCATGAGGTAATTATGATTCACAAAAAATATTTTGAATTGCAGAAAAAACAAGAAAAACTTTTGGCACAAAAAAATGTGGCAGATAAATCTTTTTACAATGGGATTTACACTCGTTATGAAAATCCAATTTTAACAAGAAATCATATTCCTCTAAGCTGGAAGTTTGATTTGAACGCAGAAACTAATCCGTATTTTTTGGAACGTCTTGGCGTGAATGCGGTTATGAATAGTGGCGCAATTTATTTAAATGGAAAATATCTTTTAGTTTGTCGTGTTGAAGGCAACGATAGAAAATCTTTTTTTGCAGTGGCAGAAAGTCCTAACGGAATTGATAATTTTAGATTTTGGGATTTACCAGTTGTTTTGCCAGACACTTGTGCAGAAGAAACAAATGTTTATGATATGCGTTTGACTCAGCACGAAGATGGCTGGATTTATGGAGTTTTTTGTTCAGAAAGCAAAGATACTTCTACAAATGATTTGAGTGCTG
>JAGARY010000197.1 GCA_017622055.1 Treponema sp.
AATACCTCGAACGGCATCGGTGATTGGTTCATTCATATCATCAGAATCTACCAAAACATTGTAAAAAGCGGTAATAGAACCTTTATCATTTGTACCAGTTCTTTCCATAAGTTTTGGAAGCATATCAAAAACAGAAGGAGGATATCCTCCGTGAATTGGAAGTTCTCCGTTTGAAGTTCCAATTTCTTGTTGAGCTTTGGCAAAGCGAGTAACATTATCCATCATTAAAACTACGTCTTTACCTAAATCTCTAAAATATTCAGCAATGGCAGTTGTAACGTAAGCCGCTCTAACTCTACAAATTGCTGGTTGATCTCCTGTAGCAACAACAACAACAGAACGTTTTAATCCTTCTTCACCTAAATCTCTTTTAATAAAATCTAAAACTTCCCGACCACGTTCACCAATTAATCCAATAACATTTATATCTGCGTCAGAGTTTCTTGCAATCATAGAAAGTAAAGTTGATTTTCCAACACCAGAGCCAGCAAAAATTCCAATACGTTGACCTTTTCCAATTGTCAAAAGTGAATCAATTGCTTTTACACCTGTAGAAATGCGTTTTACAACAGGAGTTTTTTTCATTGGATCTGGCGCTTCATTAACCGCAGGATAATATTGTTCAGGAGAAATTTCACCAAGTCCATCACAAGCACGCCCAGTTGCGTCAATAGTTCTTCCAAGCAAAGACATTCCAACGGGAACTTGTAATGTATGACCAGATGCAATAACTTCACATCCAACCTCAATTCCTTTTGTTCCACCAAAAGGGGCAAGTTTTACAATTTTGTCTTGAAGTCCAACAACTTCTGCAAGAAGTAAAGAACCATCACCAAGTTTTATTGTACACATTTCTCCAATAACAGAATGGGGACCTTCACTTTCAATTTCAAGACCTTTTACAGCCTTTACTTTTCCTGTGTACAAAATAGTTTCTGCGTCAACAACGTTTTCCAAATATTTGGTAAAGTTAAATTCACCCTGATATGAAGACTTCATTTTTCATTAAACTCCTATTCTTCAACATTAGGTGCAGAACGTTTTATTGATTTTAACGGTGATATTTCCAAAATTTTGTTTTCTAGTTCTGTTAATTGACTTGAAATTCTAGCATCAATTGAACCAAAATCAGTTTCTACTACACAACCACCCTTTTCAACTGTAGAATCTTCCAAAACGGTAATTCCTTTTACATTTTCTACATGTTGAATAAATTCGTTAATATGTGCAGTCGTTAATTTTACATCTTCAAGATTTACACGCAAAGTAACTTCGCCACGAGTCCGAACTTTTTTTAATGCAGAAAGTGTATTTGCCATAACAACATTTTTCTGATTGTCCGAAAGAATTTTAATTACTTTTCTTGCCATTAAAATTACTAGTTCTACAATTTGACTTTCTGTTTCTGTTAAAATTTCTTCACGTCGTTGCATAACAGCTTCAATCATTTTGTGCATTCTTTCTACAAGACGTCTTGCTTCATCAGCTCCTTTTTCATAACCTTCAGAATGTCCTTGTTCAAAACCTTGTTCTTTTGCATCCTGTTCAATTTTATTTTTTTGAAGTTCCGCTTCATTTAAAATTTCTTGAGCTTCTGCTCTAGCCTTTGAAAGAATTTCTTGTGCATAGTTTTCTGCATCAGCTTTTATAATTTGAGCATCATCAGTTTGACGTTTAATTTCTGCAAAGGCAGTGTTTTCAGCATTTTTGATTATTTCATTTGCTTGGGCTTGAGCTTGCGAAATTAATTGTTGTTTTTCAGCTTCCCATTTTTGGCGTTCCGCTTCAACTTCCCGTTTAATATCCTCAACAGAAGGACCAGTATATTCTTCAACAACTTCTTCCACTTCCTCAACTTCGGGAGCATAATCTTTCATAAGAGATAAAACAAATTTTTCTTCTTTTTCCTTTGCTTCACCAGGTCTAAATACTGCCTTTGCCACTTTTTACCTCTTTTTATACAACAAGTTCGTCTTCACCAGAACGAGCAATAACAATATCACCATTATCTTGAAGACGTCTAATATTAGATACAATTTTTTGCTGAGCTTCTTCTACGTCTTTTACGCGAATAGGTCCCATAAATTCCATATCTTCTTTTAACATACTTGCGGCACGTTTTGACATATTACGGAAAATCTTATCTTGTACTTCCGTATCAACAGATTTAAGCGCTTTTGCCAAATCTTGTTGATCCACATCGCGAAGAACTTTTTGAATAGCACGGTCGTCCAGCATAACAATATCTTCGAATACGAACATACGTTTTTTGATTTCTTCTGCCAAATCTGGATCGTCTTCTTCCAAAGATTCGATAATCGATTTTTCGGAAGAACGGTCTACAAGGTTCAAAATTTCAACAATTGCTTCAACACCACCAGCAGATGTGTAGTCTTCACTAGAAAGTGTAGAAAGTTTCTTTTCCAATACACGTTCAACTTCACGAAGAACGTCTGGAGATGTACGGTCCATAGTTGCAAGACGTTTTGAAACTTCTGCCTGCATTTCATCTGGAAGATTTTGCAAAATAATAGCAGCTTTTCCAGGTTCCAAATATGCCAAAATCAAAGCAATTGTTTGAGGATATTCTTGTTGAATAAAGTTTAACAAATGGGCAGGGTCTGTACGTCTAATAAAATCAAATGGACGCACTTGTAAAGAACTTGTAAGTCTGTTGATAATATCGATGGCTTTTTGAGAACCAAGAGATTTTTCCAAAAGTTCACGAGCATAATCAATACCACCAGTAGTAATAAAGTTCTGAGCATTCATCAATTCTTGGAATTCTTCAAGAACTGCATCTTTAAATTCAGGATTAACTTTTTCTTGTCTTGCAATTTCAAAAGTTAATGTTTCTACTTCATCTTCACGAAGATGTTTCATAATTTCTGCCGAAACATCTGGTCCAAGGGAAATTAAAAAGATAGCCGCTTTTTGTCTACCTGTTAAACTTTTGTAATCTTTGCTATTTTTCTTTGAACTACTACTTCCAGCAGGTTTTAAACTACCAGGTTTTGCAACAGGCTTTGGAGCTGCAGTTTTTGCTTTTTCGCCAATAATCAAATCATCATCAGCCATTTTATTCCTCCCCTAACCATGTTCTAAGAACATTTGTTATTGTATCAGGATTATCAACAAGTTCTTTAATAATTGTATTTTGTCTATTATAATTAGCCCCAGATTTCATAAATCCATAATCTTTTTTTTCTAATACATGAGGAGCTAAAAATCTTTTTTTAATTCCAAATTTACAAGCATCTTCCAACACACGAATTTCTCTTTGTTGAACTTTTGCAAAATTTGATTTTTTTGGAGAATATGCACCAAGTTTTCCTACTGCTTGACGCAATTTTTTAAGTTCATAATCTGAAAAATAAGATAACATTTGAGTTGTAACACTAGAACCTAATTCTGTAAACAATACAGCTGCTTTTTGGCTACCAGAAATTGGAATATTATTGATATCAGTTGTCATTTCAAAACCGTTCATTCTATTCCTCCATTAACCAAGTTCTAATGAGTAATGCAACCTCTTCTGGATGTTCTTTTGCCATATTAATTGCATTTTCTTGAAGTTCCATACGTCTTGTTTCTTCAACAGACATTGTAACATCCATACCATCTTCTTTTGCTTCCCATAAAGCTGCTTCTCTGGCTGCCTGTTGTTGACGCAAAAGTTCCTCTTCTCTAAGGCGACGACGACGTTCAAGTTCGCGGCTAATTATTCTAAATAAAATAAATCCTATAAGAACAATTGCAACCGCAGCCAAAATGATTAAGATTGTTTTTTTGCGCTGAAGTTCTGCAAAATAAGCGTCGTCTTCTTCTTTAAATTCTACAGATCTATCATAAGCAAGGTTTGTAACAACAACAGTGTCGCCACGGTTTCTATCATAACCAATTGCACCTTTAATAAGATTTTCTGCTTTTAATAAATCATCTTCCGAAATTGGAATATACTTTCTTTTGATTGAACCATTTTCAATAACATAATTTCTTGTTCCTGGTTCATATTCATAT
>JAGARY010000198.1 GCA_017622055.1 Treponema sp.
AGTGAAAAGTTATTGATTATTATATTTTTTTAAATTCTCTGCTTGTTCAAAAATTTCATTGTAAACTTCGTTTCTTGGAACAGGTGGATATCCGTTTTCGTCTAATAAAATCATTAAATCTGCTTCAAGTTCTGCTTTTACGTCGATTCTTACATCCCAGTCTGTGTAGCGAGTTTTATCATCTACAAGTTCTTTTACTTTTTTTGCAAGATTTTTCATTTTTTCATCTGGATATTGATTCTCAAAATGAAACTTTTTGGCACAAGAAACTAAAATATCGTAAAAGGCTTTTTCTTCAAAACTAATTCCAAGTTCTTTGAATTTTTCTTTGTCAGTTTGAATTTGATAAAATAAATCATTTAACTGTTTTGTAACTTCATCCAAAACTTGAGTCGAAAAATCATCGTGGCGACTGTTATATAAATCAACAACTTTTTGCAAACGTTCTGAAAATTCAACAGCTTTTACTTTGTTTGTTTTTTTGTAATCATCTATCATTTGTTTTAAAAGCTGTTCCAAGATTTTTATTTTTGTATTTGGAAGTGGAATTGCGTTGATTTTGTCTAAATATTCTGGACTAAACAAATCTTCCTGAATGTTTTTTCCAACAGTGAATAATTCTTCTACTCCAGTTGAATGAATTGCTTCTTGAATCATTTGAATTACACGATTATTCATTGTTGTAATATCAGGAGCAGTTCCCTTTGTTAGCTTAAAAATAATTGAACGAACAGCAATATAAAAATTGATAAAATCTTTTTCCTGTTTTGTAATTTCTTCAGAAGAAGAACACAAATTAAATGATTTTTTAAGTCGCTTTACCAAAGACATAAAATGCTTTTCGTTTTCTTCTGTTTTTTGAACTAACTCTGTTGCTTTGTTTAAACATTCAAGTTGTTCTAAAGGACTTCCTGCAAAATAAGATGATGAATCAAAATTAGAAAACATTTCATTTAAAACGCTTAAAGTATCTTTTACGATGATAACAGCTTTTTCAGTATCTTCAAATTCTTCTTCATTATCATCATTATATTTTTTTAGAGCCTCATTCATTGCTCTTTTTATTCCAATGTAATCAACAATAAGACCTTTATCTTTGCCTTTATATACACGATTTACTCTGGAAATTGTTTGAATTAAAGTATGTTTTTGAAGAGGTTTGAAAATATAAATTGTATCAAGACTAGGAACATCAAAACCGGTTAGCCACATATCAACTACAATTGCAATTTTAAAATTTGATTTTTCGTTTTTAAATTGTCTGTCTAGTTCTTTTCTTGTTTCTTTATTTCCTAAAAGTTCAAAAAGACCTTTTGTATCTTTTGCTTTATTTTCGGTCATTACCATTTTAACCATTTCTGTAGGTTTTAATTCTTTTTTATCTTCTTCCGAAAGCAAATCATCATTTGTTGAAAGTCTTTTTTCATTCCATTCCGGACGAAGTTCTATAATTTTTTGCCACAAAGCATAAGCAATTTCACGATTTGAACAAACAAACATTGCTTTTCCTAAAACTGTGGCGCCTTCATTTATACGAGTTTCATAATGATTTATAAAATCTTTTGCAACTTCATTTATTACTTCTGGATCACTTAAAATTGTTTCTAGATTTACGACTGCTTTTTTACTTGCTTCAATTTGAAATTCGTTTGCACCTTCATCTTGGCATTGTGAATAATACTCTTCAATTTGTTGAACTTTTTCTTTATCTAAAATAACTTTTGCAGCACGACCTTCATAAACAAGATTTACAGTAATTCCATCCGCAACAGATTCTTTCATTGTATAAGTATCTACAATTTGACCAAACACATTTTCCATTTGGTCAATTGGAGTTCCAGAAAAACCAACATAAGTTGCGTTAGGTAATGAATCGTGAAGAAATTTTGCAAAACCAAATTTATGTTCCACAATCCCCTTTTCATCATTTACAAAAAGTTTTTCTTCAATATTATTCTGAGAACGATGGGCTTCATCAGAAATACAAATAATATTGCTACGGTCAGAAAGAAGTTTTGTATCTTCGCAAAATTTTTGAATTGTTGTAAGAAATACGCCTCCGCTTTGTCTATCTCTAAGTTTTTCTCCAAGAAGTTTGCGAGATTCAATATTTTCTATTGAATTATCTCCAATATAAGTTTTTGATTTTAAGAAAAGTTCTGAAAGTTGAGAATCTAAGTCTGTTCTGTCTGTAATAATTACAATTGTTGGACTTTTAAAATCTTTTGATTTCATTAACAGGCGACTTAGAAAAACCATTGTATAACTTTTTCCACAACCAGTTGCACCAAAATAAATTCCGCCCTTTCCGTCTCCGTTTGGTTTTATTGCAGATTTTACACTTTGAAACAACTTTGTAGCTGCAAAAAATTGGGGATAACGACAAACAATCTTTACTTCTTTATCTG
>JAGARY010000199.1 GCA_017622055.1 Treponema sp.
TAAAACTATTGTCAATACTGTTTAGCTATTTTAAAAAATTATTTTTGATTCTTTCCAGATATGATACAAAATCTTCTTTTTCTTTTTCCGAAAACCCATTGTAAAACTTTTGGAGTAGAGAAGCAGAGATTTCAGAAGTGATTGATGTATATTCTTTTCCTTTTTCTGTTAATGATATTTTTTTATTTCTTTTGTCATTTTCATTTATGCATTCAGTTACAAGATTTTCTTTTATTAATTTTCTGATTAAAACTGTTGTTGTAGATTTGTCTCTGTTAATTTTTTGTGCAAGTTCACCCATAGAAAGACTTTCAACTTTACTTAATTGAAAAAGAATATTGCCATGAGAAGATGCAATGTTAGAAAGTCCCTTTTTTGCCAATTCATCAATTAAAAAATCTGCTGTTAGGGTATGAAGTTGACTAATTGAAGAAATGCTATTGTTTATCATTTTGTCCATATCTATATATTACACTAAAATAAAAAACATGTCTAAAATTCATTGTTTATTTTTGTAATAATTGTTAAATTATATAGTATGTTTGGATTTATTATTAAGAAAAATTTTTGCGATGGTTGGGATAACCTTCTTTCTGTGGTTGTTACTAACATTTTATTATTGTTCGTTGGATTTGGTCTTGTATATTTAAATCTTTTGGCTTTAAATATTCATTTATCTTTAATTTTGATTTCTTTTCCAATTACATGTATTGTTCTTTCTATTTTAATTTTTGCTTATGGTGATTCTGCCGCAAAAATTGCAAACTTTGAAGGAATTCGTATTGTTGATTATTTTAAAAATATTCCTGCTGTATTAAAAGATGCAACAATTTTTGGATTACTTTTTTCACTTTTTATAATTCTTTCGGTTATTTGTTTTGATTTTTATTTTATTGAACACAAAACAATGGGCTACGCTTTTATTGGTGCAATTATTTTGTGGCTTGATGTTTTTGTTTTGCTTGCTCTTCAATGGTTCATTCCAATTCGTTCTTTAATGAAAAACAATTTGAAAAAGTGCTTAAAAAAATCTTTTATTATTCTTTTTGATAATACAGGATTCACAATTATGATTGCACTTTATAATTTTGTATTGTTAATTCTTTCAATATTTTTTATAGGTCTTGTGCCTGCTATGACTGGAATTTTAATTTCTTGTACAAATGCATTAAGATTACGATTGTATAAATATGATTATTTGGAAGAACATCCAGAATTGACAACAAAAAAAGAAAGAAAAAATATTCCTTGGGAAGAATTAATTTATGAAGATAGAGAAACTTTAGGACCTAGAAAACTAAAAAGTTTCTTATTCCCATGGAAAGATGATCAGAATTTAGATTAATTATTGAAACGGGGTGTTTGAGAAGTATACATGATACTTTCTTACATAACACCCTTAATTTTTGACATGTGAGTATATTTTACTTTTGTTCAGAGATTTCTACTACCATATTTGTGTTATTGTTTTGCGAATCTATATTTCTAGAATAATCTGTTGATATACTGTATTCTGGTGTCCGTCTTGATCCTGTTATTGTGATAATTAGATTTTTATTTAAATACAAAGTTTCTGTTTCTGGTATTTTATAGATGTTTTCTGTATCAAAATAAATATAGCATTTGTATTCTCTGTTTGCTATGAATTGTAATTTATCATATTCGTCTTCTTCTATAATTGATGATTCATCGTTTCTACCATATTTGTTACCATTGTTTATATCAATTAAGTACCAATCTATAATGTCTGTCTTAGAATTGTTTTCTATTGTTACAGTATAATATCTTATAGGTTCTTGTTCAGAATGAACGAAAACATAACTTGAAAGTAGTGGAACAAATAAAGAAAGAAAAATAGATTTTAAAATTTTTTTTATCATGATAATCTCCCTTGGTTATAAAAAAACACCCAACTTTAGGAAAAATTGGGTGTTTATAATCTACATATATTCTAAATTATTTAGACATAAGTAATGTTTTTGCATCAAGAGCAACTTTACCATTACCGTTTTTAAGAACTGTAAGAGCTAAGCCGTTTCCTTCTGCAGCAAGGTGTGCAACAGATGCAAACGCATCTAATTTGTCTGCTGGTAATGTAGCATCAAGTGTGTCAGCTTCGTTTGTGTAGCTGAACCAAGCTGTCATATTTTCTGTTTTTACAAATGAAGCAAAGCAATCTAAGTCAGCTTTTTCTACTTTAGCCATATCAAGACCATCAACAACGATTGTTGCAATGTTAATTCCACCTTCTTTTAATGCTTTTAAAGTATTTACAACTTTTGGCAATGTGAAAGTTTCTTGGTTAAAGTTTAAGATTGTACGGTGTTTTACAATTTCTTCGTTTACATCATCAATGTTGAAATTCTTTTTCTTTGAAATTTCAGCCATAACACTTGAATACCAAGCAATTACGTTTGATGATTGTTGGTCAAAAGAAACATGTACAAGACCTTTGTCGTTCAAAAGAGAATCAATTCCGAATTGAACTAAGATTGATGTTTTTCCTAAACCTTTTTTAGCTGTAATAAGCCCCATTTCTCCTGCTTTAAGAGCAGCATTTGTTGCATCAAAATAACGAACTGGGCTATGTGGGATTAAATCTTTCTTATCCATAATTGTTTCCTTATAATTAGGAAGGGAGCTTAAAAACAACTCCCTTCAGAGTTTACATATTAATTATAACATGCAAACTCTTATTTTGCTATTTTTTTGCAGCTTCTTTTTCTGCTTTATATTTAGCAATCAATTCATCTGCAATTGTGTTAGGAACTTTTCCGTATTTTAAGAATTCCATTGTGAATTCACCTTTACCTTGTGTAGAAGAACGCAAGATTGTAGAGAATCCGAACATTTCTGAAAGTGGAACTTCAGCGTTTACTGTAGAAGAATTGTTTTCATCTGTTGAATCAACAATTACACCACGGCGTTGGTTAATTAAACCGAACAAGTTACCTTGGAATTCAGTTGGAGCTGTCATTTGAACTTTCATAACTGGTTCAAGAATAACTGGTTTAGCTTTTGCATAACCTTCACGGAAAGCACCAATAGCAGCAATTTGGAATGCGTTATCGTTAGAGTCTACTGGGTGAGATTGACCATCATTAATAGTCATCTTAACACCAACAATAGGAGCACCAATCAAAGAACCTTCTTTCATTGCTTTTTGGAAACCTTTATCACAAGATGGGATAAATTCGTTAGGAATAGCACCACCTTTGATAGAGTCAACAAATTCGTAATCTTTTTCTGTAATTGGTTCCATAAATCCGGCAACACGACCGTATTGTCCCGAACCACCAGATTGTTTTTTATGTGTGTAGTTGAATTCACCTTGTGTTGTGATTGATTCGCGGTAAGCAACTTGTGGAGCACCAGTTGTAACTTCACAGTTGTATTCACGTTTCATACGTTCAACATAAACTTCAAGGTGTAATTCACCCATACCACGAATAATTGTTTCGTTAGATTCTGGGTCTGTATATACACGGAATGTTGGGTCTTCTTTTACGAAGCGGTTAAGAGCTTTTGCCATTTGCATAGCAGCTTGTTTGTCTTTTGGTGTAATAGACAAAGAAATTACAGGTTCTGGAACGTACATAGAAGCCATTGAGTAGTTTGTACCTTCGCTACAGAATGTATCACCAGAAGCACAGTCAACACCGAATAAAGCTACGATATCACCTGCACAACCTTCGTTAATATCTTCCATTGCAGCAGAGTTCATACGTACAAGACGTCCAACCTTGAAACGTTTTTTAGAACGAGTGTTGTAAAGTTCTTCACCTTTTTTGATTTTACCTTGGTAAACACGTGTATATGTAAGCTGTCCATATTGACCATCGTCAAGTTTGAATGCTAAAGCAACACAAGGTTTGTTATCTACAGATTCAAGTGCAACTTCTGCTTCGTTGTGGTCGATATCAAGAGCTACGTTTTCTACTTCGTTTGGAGCTGGTAAATAGCGAACAACAGCATCCAAAAGTGGTTGAATACCTTTGTTAACGTGAGCAGAACCACAGAATACACCAACGAATTGTTCAGCAAGTGTACCTTTACGGATAGCTGCGATGATTTTGTCTTGATCAAGATTAACGTAATCGTTTTCTTCATCCATCATTGCATCTTCCATTAATTCGTCATCAAAGTTGATTGCTGCTTCAATTAATTCTTTACGGAATTTTTTACATTCTTCAACCATGTGAGCTGGAATTTCTGCATAACGTAAATCAACACCAGAATCACCTTCGAAGTAAATAGCTTTCATAGAAATTAAGTCTACTACACCTTCGAGTTTGTCTTCCAAACCAATTGGAAGTTCCATCATGTATGCATTTAATCCTAATTTTTCACGGAGTTGCATGCGTACGCGAACTGGGTTTGCACCTTGGCGGTCACATTTGTTAACGAAAGCTACACGAGGTACATGATAACGTTTAAGCTGACGGTCTACAGTAATTGATTGAGATTGAACACCAGCTACGGCACAAAGAATCATAATAGCACCGTCAAGAACGCGAAGAGAACGTTCTACTTCAACTGTAAAGTCAACGTGTCCTGGAGTGTCAATTAAGTTAATTGTTGTGTCTTTCCACTGAACTTGTGTTGCAGCTGATTGGATTGTGATACCACGTTCACGTTCCAATTCCATGTTGTCCATAACAGCACCAACACCGTCTTTACCACGAACTTCGTGAATTGCGTGAATTTTGTTACAGTAGAACAAAATACGTTCTGAAGTTGTAGTTTTTCCCGAGTCAATGTGGGCACTGATACCGATATTTCTCATTTTTGAAATATCAAAAGCCATATTGTTACCTCTTTATTTAAATAATTTTCAAAAATAAACTATAATATCTTTCTATTTTAATGAAAAATTGCTTTCTATTCAACTAGTAGAAAATTAAATTTTATATGGGTGGGAAGGGAATAGGTGCGTGACTATTTAATGTAGAAAAAACGGTTATTAAAAAAAAATGAGCATGTAAAAATTACACGCTCATTTATATTTTAGGATTTTATTACATTATATTTAGTTTGCTGTTTTTGTTGTACTTGTTACATAACTTTCAGCTTTTGCAAACTCATCAATTTTATTGATTCTTGTTCGCCAGTATTCTGCTTCGCTTTTTGTTGTATAAGGTCCAACTCTAACACGATAGAATAAGTTTTCTTTATTATCTTTGTATGTAAAGATATCTGATGGAATTCTATTTTCATCAAGAACACTTCTTGCAGCTTCTGCCGCTTTTTTACTTCCATAAGCAGCAACTTGAACCCAATACTGAGTAATAAGTTTTTCTGGCTTTGGAGCATCAACAGAAACTTTTACAGCTGCTTTTGAATCATTTTCAACAACAACTTTTGCAGGTGTAGATTTTTTTGATTCCTTTTTAGCAGGAACTTCTTTTACAACAACATTTTCTGATTTTTCAAAGTTTTTCTTTGAAGGTAATTTATCTGATTTTCTTCCTGCAGTTTCTTTTTTGATTTCTGTATTAAATTCAGGAACGTTTACTGTAATATTAATGTTTTGTGGAACAGGAACTGACTGTTCTGTTGCACCTACTTCATTTTGAACTGGTGCTAAAGAACTGTCCTTTTCTACATTAGCATTTTGTTCCATAATCAATTCTTTTTTCAACGCATTTAAATCAATTGTTGTAGATTCAGCTGCATTGGAATTATTCATTCCTACAACTGTTGCATTATCAGCCACCACAACAACATCTTCAACTTTAGTATTTTCAAAACTTGGAGCAGGTGGAGGAACTGGAACTTGTTTTTCCCAACCATTTCCTCTTGAAACATCTTCTTTTTGGAGTCTAGTAAAACCTGAAGTTGTAAGATTTTCTTTTGGAGTGTAATTAAACCAAGCAATTCCCAATACTAATAATAAAAATGCACCAACAGATGCAATTATCCACAATGTTTTTTTCTGTTCCATAATAAAATCCTCTTATTTACAAAAAAAAATTCTAGTCTTAAATAAGTTATCGGAAACCAAAAAAAACACTTTAGTATTTTTAAAGAATAAATGTACAAAATCAATTTTTCTATTCTAACTTCAAACTGTTTTTAATATTTTCAAACATATTTATTTGAGCACGCGCACTTTCAATTCCTAAAATTGCTGGATCAAATCTTTTGTTTAATTTTAATACTTGTTCCCAAATTTGAATTGCTTCTTGCCATTGAGCATTTGAATATAATTTTAAGCCTTCCATGTAATATTCATCAACTTGTTGGTCTATTATGTGGCGGCCTCGGTCTCCTAGCATAATTTTTCCAGATAAACTGATTCTGTTTAGCGGAGTTACAGAAGATGCTAAATCTAAAGTGTAGTTTAAGTTCATTCTCAATTGTGAAAGTTGAAATTCTGCACCAGCACTAATTTTTGGATTTCCACCTTTAATTTCTGCTCCAATCAACATAGAAAAGAAAGTTGTAAACGAAAAAGAAAATCCAACTGAAAAAGATGGCAATAAATATGTAGAAAAATCAAAAAGATTAATTGGTTGTTTAAAATCAAAAGAAAGGGTGATAGGTTCAAGTAAAGTGATAGAAATTCCTGCTGCAAGAATTGTGGGTAATGGATCATCAAGTTTTACACCAGAGTTTGAACCAAAATTTGTTAAAGCCACTCCAAGATTTCTTGCAGAAAATCCAACTTTTACATTTGCTTCTCTGGAATTGTAAAATTTTAATAAATTGAATCTAAACAAAAATCCAAAATCTGCCATTAAACCTAGAGCAGATTGATTTAATCCGGAATTTTCAATTATTTGGTTTGTATCGTTATCTGCATAGTTTGGAACTCCACGCCAACTACCTTTTAAATTTAATCCAATAGCTAAACCTTTAAAATTATAGCCATTTAATAAATTATATGAAAGATTTATACAACCTGTTGTTTCTGTGTAGTAGCTTCCGGCAGTTCTGTCACCAAAAATGTTGTATTCTGTAAATGGAACGTAAAAACAAGATGCTTGAACTCCAAAACCAAAATTATTAAAGCGAGTTGTGTAGGCAATTGTTTCGTAATTTGAATCTGAAATCCAAGAGTTGTGGAAAACTGCAAATTGTGTTTCTTTTTGAATTGAACTTCCTGCTGGATTAAAATTTAAAAAAGAAATATCGTCGCATAAACCTGTGAATGCGTTTCCAAGACTTTCAGCTTTTCCACCAAATGGAATTAATAAAGAACGAAAAGAAGTTGTTCCTTCGTTTGGGTCAACATAATCATAAAAAAAATCGGTAACTGATGAAGAAAAATCAAGGGCAGACAATTGATTAGTTGTTTGTCCAAAAAAGAGAAATCCACAAATAAAAAAAGTTGTAAAAATCTTTTTCATCATTCTTTAGGTTCTTTTATCTAAAAAAACGTGTATAATCTATATAATTATATCAGATTTTCGGAATTTTTTCTCTTTTTGATAAGTTTTTTACCGAAAATATAATGATACAGGTTTTTATTTTTTATGAAATCAAAGAAACTGATTTTTGTTATTTCGATTTTTCTCTTTATTCAGAATGTTTTTTGTCAGTCTACAGAAATTGTAATTGACGAAAAAGATGATGTTTCTTTGATTGAAATTGATAGATTAATTCGTGAAACAGAATATGACGAAGCATTAAATCAACTTAAAATCTACATGGAAAAAAATCCGTTAAAATTTGATTTGGCTCAGCGACGTGTAAATAAAATAATGAACGCCAGAAAAGAATATTCTGCTTTGGCCAATAGATTGATTCAATTAATTCAAACTAATCCGGGAAATGATAAAGAAATTTATGAAATTACAACAAAATTGGAAGAGTTTGAAAAGAATCCTTCTGATGAAAATTTAAAATTTATTGCAGACTTAAAATTATCTGCGGAATTTAACTATTTTCGTTCTTTGTTTATGGAAATTCAACAAGAAAGTGCAAGACTTACAAATGAAGGAAAATATGTTGAAGCGGTTGAAAAAACAAAAGAAGGATTTTCTCTTTATCAAAAGGAATTTTTTGAAAAATGGAAAGATTATTCAAAAATTACTAATAATGTGAATGCTGTACTTTCTACTGTAGATTCATTGTATGCACAATTTGCTAGCAAAGATTTTAACAAAAAATTGTCTGAATCTGTGGGAGCTTTTGAAAAATCAATTGTGGCTGAAAAGCATGTAGATTCATTAAAAAATCTTGACGAATGTATTTTACATTTTAATGAGCTTGGTGAAATTATAAATGGATTAAATGAATCGGTTGAAAAATTATTGGAAGTTTTTGAAAGCACTCAAGAACTTGATGAAGATGTTACAGATGCTTCTTTTATTCCATTTTATACTCGTTTTATTTTGGGAGTTGCTTCAATTGAAAATTCTGGAAGTTTGGGGGCACTAAAAAAAGAATGGCAATTCTATATGAATAAAATGATTGTTGCTTTGGAAAGTAGTATAAATCAAAAATATCAATCTTATTATTCTTTGCATAAAGAAAGTGTTTTTAAAAATGTTGCATTTGTAAATGGAGAAAAAAATCAACATTCCTTTGAAGTAATAAAAAATAATTCAGATATATTAGAAAAACTTTATAATTTAGATTCTTCGATTTTTAAAGATTCTGCTATAAAAAATGCTTATGTAAAATCAAAATGTTTAGTTTTGTTAAATGATTCTATTGTTGATTTGTGTAAAAAGGCGGAACAAATTGATGTAAATGAAAAATTTGAAAGTCCAAATCAAATTATTTCTAAAATTTCAAAATTGAATGAAATTGTGGGGAATAGAAGTGATTTAATTTTGGACCAAAAAGAGGAATTTATTCAATATGAAAAACTTTCACTTACAGATTGGGATTCGTTGGAAAAAAAATATAATTCTTATTTAAGTGAAATTTTTACGGCAAAAGAAAAAATTAGTTTAAAAGGTTGGAATTCTTTAGATAATTTTTATAAAACTGAAAATGAAGCAATTTGTGTTGAATTTAAAGAAAAAATGGAAACTGCAAATTTTGTTCACGCTGGTATTTATGAAACTTTAGATTATAAAACTCAATCAAATTTAGTAAAAAATCCAGATGAAGTTTTTACTTATTTTGAAAAGTTTACAAAGAAAAATCAAAAAGAAAGTGAGGCAGAAATTGTTCATTTTTATCCAGATGTTTGTGTTTCTGTTTTTTCTTCTCTTTTGAAAAATATTGAATTAGATATAGAAGAAACTGAAAAAAATAAACTTTCAATGCAAAAGGATTTTGAATCTTTTGGAAAAGAAAATGTTTCGGATGAAATTGTTCAAGTTGTTTCTCATATTTTAAGTTTATTTGATGAAACAAAATCAACTCTTGAAAATTACAAAAATTCTTCTATGAAATTACTTAGCCTAAACGAACAAAAAATTGTTCAATCACAATTGGCACAAAACGAAGCGGATTTGCGTTTTTCAGAGGCGGAAAATGCTTTGAAAAATGAAAAATTTGATATTGCCAGAAAAAAACTTCAAGATTCTTTATCAAAATATGAAGAAGCTTTAAATATTCAAAATAATAGTTTGTTGCGAGAAGAATGTGATAAAAAACTTTTTGCATTAGGAAACGAAATTTCAAAACAAGAAAATCAAATTGTTGTTGTGGAAGTTCGTCAGTTAAAAAATCAAGCTAGAGATGCGTATTTTAACGGACGTTTTGAAGATGCAGAAAAATATCTTTCTCAGGCAAGTAACAGATGGTTTGTTACAAATATTGAACCAGACGAAGAAATTGAAAACTTAAAAGGTTTAGTTCACAATGCAATTTTAATGCATACTGGCCGTGAAGTTTTGCCAGTAGATCCTTTGTATCCAGAAATTAGTCAACTTTTAGATTTTGCGTATCAATATTTTAATGAAGGTGTAGAAGCAAATAAACAAGGTAAAAAAGATGAATGTGAAGCCTTGCTAGATAAAGCTTTGGAAAAGACTCAAAATATTCAAATTACTCATCCAATTCATCAAGAAGCGGCTTTGTTAACACTAAAAATTAATAGATTAAAAGATCCAAAGAAATTTGCTTCAGAATTTGACCAAAAAATAAAAGCCGCAAAAGCGATGTGTAAAAATAAATCAACACAAAAAGAGGGGTACACAAATCTTTTAGATTATTACGCATTGGACCCAAATTATAAAGGATTAAAAGACTTAATTTATCAAGTGGAAATTGATATTGGAATTCGTCAGAAAAAAGTTGAAAATACAGAAAAAAAACAATCGCAAAATTATGTAGTTGATGCAAAAAAATTATTTGATAAAGCTGGCGATGATGAAGAAAAGTTGAAAAAAGCTTTAGATAAAATTAATCAAGCAATTAGACTTAATCCCGATAATAAAGATGCAACAGCTTTAAAAGATAAAATTACAACAAAAATTGGTGGAACAACTTCTACAGTTTTATCTACCGAAGATGAAAGAATGTATCAGTTGGCAGTAAAAAAATTGCAGCAAAACGATATTATTGGAGCCAACGCAATTACAATGCAATTGTTAAAAAAGAAACAAAATGTATCATCTAAAAAAATTAAGGACTTAAAAAATAAAATAGATGCAAGATTGTAAAATAAAGTTGGGAATAAAAAAAGTAATATTTTTTCTGATTTTTTTCCTAACGGTTTGTGGAGCGTTTTCTCAAAAGTTTTATTGGGAAAATCCACAAGTAATAACAAAGAATAATTCTCAGTTTCCAAGAACTCTAAAAATGGAAAATAAAGATTTTTTGTTTTGGCAAGAAGTTGATCCTTCAAAAAAACAAATTCGGATTTCCTATAGAGCTTATTCTAAAATAGACGATTTTGTTCAAGAAAATAAAGTAATTGGTCCTTTTAATTATTCAAACGAAGTTCCAGATATTTATTCAGTTGCAAAAATTAAATCAAACCCTGGGGCAGCAAAAGTTTTTCTTGGTGAAGAAGCTGGCGAAAATTCAGATGAAAATTCAGATGATGTTTCTGAAATTATTGCTATTGCTGTTTTATCTGATGTAATGGAACTTTCTGTTTTTACATCTTCTGATTATGGAAAAACTTTTGAAAAAAATATAATAGAAACAAATGGTTCTGCTTTTGCCCCAAGAATTTACACAACAAATGAAAATGAATTTATAATATTCTTTTCTGAATCACAAAATAATCA
>JAGARY010000200.1 GCA_017622055.1 Treponema sp.
AAATAAATTCTGGAACATTTCCTTTTTCCAAAGAAACAAAGTCATTATTTGACTTTTTAAAATCTTCTTTTAATTTTGTTGCATAAGAAGCATCATATCCTAATGCTTCAAATTGATAATCTGCTAAAGCAAGAAGATTTTCACAAGCGGCTCTAGAAGCTTTTTGTTTTTCAATAGAAGGAACAAACAACGATGTACACAAATATCCAATTTTTTCTTTAGAAATTTTAGCAATTTCTTGTCTTAAAAATTCTTCGTTTTCCAAAGTTTGTTCAGCAGTATCACCAGAAACAATGAACCAACCTGTTGGACTATATTGAATTATTGTATTAGCAAGAATTTCGTCTTCTAATAATTCGCCTTCCATTGCATACAATTTGTTTAAATCATTATGAATTGTAAGATTTTTTCTACAAATCACAATTGATAAAATTGAAACAACAAAAAGTCCTGTAATTACAATTCTTCCAACAAGTTTTTTTCGTTTTGGATTTTTTGCTGGTTTTATTAATCGTTTTAAGTAAAGATTTCTTTCACCCTTTGGAAGTGGAATAAATGGATAAATACAAATAGTTGTTAAATACGAACTAATAAGTCCTACTAAAGAGAACAAAGCCATTTGTTTTAGCAAATTAAATGGAGCAAATAATAAAATTGTAAAACACAAAGATGTTGAAACAATTGCTAAACTTAATCCTGAAAAAAGTTCTTTTCTAATCTCTTTTCCACTTTGTAATTTTGGATTTCCAGCCCAATGAGTAAAATAATGAACACTATAGTCAATACACGAACCAATTAATGAAGTTCCAAAAACTAATGTCAAAATGTGCATTTTGTGGAAAACACCTAAAGTTGCTAAAACCGCCGTTAGAATTGAAACTAGAATTGATATAACAGAAAAAACTAAAGGAATTCCTGATTTAAACACAAGAATCAACATTATAATAACAACTAACAAAGAAATTGTAGAAATAATTGTAATTTCTCTTGATGCAGAATTTGAACTTTCATGACTGTGGAAAGGAGTTCCAGAATAAACAAAATCTGTTCCATCAGTTTCTAAAGCACCACAAACTCTGTAAATTTCAGAAACACCATTATCTTTACTTGCAAGAGCAGCTCCTTGTTTACTCAAAACGCCACGAATCATTACATACCATTTTCCATCGTGTTCAGAAGCCAAAACTCCATCTTTTACAGACATTGCAACACCAGAATCTTGCACAGCATTCAAATAATTTTTCAAATCGTGTTCTGCAAGCATAAAGGGATCTTGTTCAATGTTATCCAAAGGAAGCATTGTAAAGCCACCATAAATTGCACCAAGAGCATTTGTTGCAAAAGATTCAGCACCACCTGGAGCATTTAGTAAATCAATTGTAGCGTCATCTAACAAATTCCATCTGTAGTCAAATAAGAACTTTGTAACACCATCCAAAGAACCAATATCATTATATAACGAAAGAGAATTAAAATTTTTGCTATTTTCTAATTGTGAATACGCAGAAACTGCAGCAGCTTTTGCCTTAGCAAAATCTTTGTTAGAAACAAGAATAAAAACGTTTTGCCCAGTAATTTCTGTAAGTTTTTCATCTGCCGCTTGAATTGACTTTGCAGACGATGATTTTGGTAACATATTAAAAAGGTCAGCATCAACACCAATACTACTTGGTTTTATAAAAAAATTAATTGCAAAAAAAAGAACAATCGCTAGATGAAAGAAAAGCCAAATTTTTAAATATGTCTTGTTTTCTAGATTTTTAAGAACCGAAATTATCTTTTTCATTTTGAGTTAACTCCTCTGGATATGTTTGATTAATAAAGTCATATTTAATTGTGTTTCCAGATGCTTCTGTCATAACAATTGAATCAATAGAAGCTTCTGTTGCATAATCTCTACCACCTAATGTTAAAGTTTGCATTACCGAAGCAATTGTAGAATCTTTTGGATTAAGAATTAATTCCCAAGAACCATCGCCTTTATCATTAAATGTTGTATTAAAATTTGCTTTTAATTGCTCTACATCATTTGAAAAAACTGCCACTAAAGTTGTAGCAATACTACCAAAAATCTGATTATCAGAAACATCAATTACAGTTTTTGAACCATCAGCTGCCACTTGAATTACAGACTTTGTTGTAACAATCATTGATGATGGAAAAGGTTTTAATGTTTTCCACATAATTCCATCTAAACTAAAAATAAATTCGCCACTTGATTTTAGAGCTCTATTTGTAGCCTTAATTGTTTTAGTCTGAATAAATTCACCTTTTGTAATTGGATGCTTTGCAAGCTTATTACAAACATCTTCCATAGTTGTTCCTGCCGCAAATAAAGCACTAGCAGCCGAAAGCAACGAAACCAAAATTAATAATTTCTTTCCTTTCTTCATAGCGTTTTCCTTTTTTTTATTATATAGCACATATAATACTAAAAAATATTGGTTTATCGAATACTTTATAAAAAAAAATAATTTTTCTAACAAATTATTAACATTTTTATAGCTAATTATACACTATTTTTGTAACAACCAAAAATTATGAAAGTTATACCATTGATATGGATACATTTTCACATATTTTTCTAATTTAGAAATATATTCCAAACACAAATCATTAATTCTGCATTCTCGTTCATTTCTTGCACAATTAAAATCTACATTCGACTTTTCAACATAAATATGCTGTTTTGGCAATAAGGTTACAGTTTTATCACGCATTCCAAAAATATAGTAAGTAGGAGCTTTTAACAAAGAAGCCATCATAAAAACGCCATAAGGAAAATTTGCATCTTTTCCCAAAAATTTATGGGTTAAAACCCTAGTTCTTGAAGAAGCCGAAGTTCTATCTGCCGCAATAAAAACCATTCCACCTTCTTTAATTTTATCTTCAATAAGACAAATTGTTTCTGGCCCAATACTCTTTGCATCAATAAGATTCATTTGAACATTTGGATCAACAGTTTTCAAAACATTATTAAATTGTTCTGTGGAATTCATTTCCATAATGGCCGTAACATCAACATGACGTTTTACACCAGAAGAATTCAAACTAGAAATACTTCTAAGCAATTCCATATTTCCCAAATGAGATCCAATAATAAAGGCACCTTTTCCTTCATCAAGTTGCTTCAAAATCAAAGGCAAATCATCATCATGCTTAATCAATTTGTCATAATCAAATCTACCAAGCCACCCATCCAACTTTTCTACAACACACATTGCAAAAGAAAAAACTTGCTTATAAGCACTAATTCTTTTTGGAACTTCCCCATTTGTATATTCTTTTAAAATCTTTTGATAATAAATTGCCTCGTTTCTGGCACGTTTAGAAAAAATAAAAAAGAAAAAGCTAACTGGAAAAACAATAATATAAGAAAACCATCTTGGCATAAATTTTATAATATTCAATAAAAAAACAAGAGGTATATTAGTTTTTATTGCTTCCTGTTCATCTGCCCAATGAAGCGTCATTTCATCAACTTTAGTTTCTATCTTTTGCATTAAAACTTACCTTTTAACTTTTCTATAAATCAAAATCGGTAATCTAACAATCATACCTAAAAACAATCTTGCATAAGTTAAAGAAATTCTAGCATTATCTCTTACTACTCTAAAATTAGAAACACCATCAACAGGATAAGTTACTTTTACAGACTCACAAATTACCGGAACATTTTTCCAAAACAATCTAACCAAAATATCAATATCATACCCCATTCTAGCATCAATAATTGCATGGCTATTCAACAGTTTTACATAAGGAGCCACAGGATAAATTCTAAAACCAATCATTCCGTCTTTAATTTGTTTTGAAAGAGTTACAGTGTGAATCCAAGCATTTGCAATTGTTCTACCATTCACCCGATGTTTAGGCGCACTTTCGTCATATTCAGGATACGCACAAATAATTGCCTCTGGATTTTTCTTAGAAACTTCAACAAAATGCCCAACCCGTTCTGCATCGTGTTGGCCATCTGAGTCAATTTGCAAAACATGGGTTAATCCAAGTTCATCAGCTTTTCTAACACCATCCGCAAGAGCTTTTCCTTTACCACCATTTTTTTTGCGAGTTACCAAAACACAAAGAGGATGATTTTTTACAACTTCTGCAATTGCATTTTTATTTTTTTCATCATTGCCGTCATCAACAACAATAATTGGAAAGTTGTAACCTTCAATATTTTTTACAACACTTTCCAAAGCCGAGCCATGATTATAAACAGGAACTACAAAACCATATTTCATTTTTCAAAAAATCCCCATATTTTTTTTCTTTTTTAGGGCACTCCCCAAGCCTAAAGGCTTGGGTCAGGCTTTCCACACTTCGCTATCCGCTCATTCCTTCCACAAGCTACGCTTGTTCCAGGAACGCCTGCGGCGGTGTTCCAATCCTTAGTGCAAAAAAACTATTCCGACAAAACGTTAAAACTACCAGAAGAATACACTTTTTCTGGAACATTCGCATCGCTCAAATTAAATTGAACCAATTGTTTTTCTGCCTTATAAGTCAATTCCAAGTGAACTTTTGTGTCTGGTCTAATTGGTGCCGAAAATTTAATTCTTTTAATACTTGGAACATAACGCTGTGTACCAAAATATTTTTTTGAAAATCTTGTTACAACTTCAAATTGTGCAACAGCAGGAAGCAATTTGTATTCTGGAAAGTGACCATCAAAAAAATCACTTGTTACAGGAATTACAAATTCCAAAGTAACTTTTCCTTCTTCATTCAATAAAACTTCTTCGTTTACAATATCGTGTAAATTTTCGCTCATTTTTTTATCCTTAATTATTCTTTATTTTCAGTTTCAAAAAGTGCAATCACTTCCTGCTTATGAACTTTTCCCTGAACATCAGTAGGAAGCTTATCTAAATATCTCCATTTTTTTGGCAAGACAACATTTTCAAAATATTGCATCAAAAAATCATGAAAATATCTATTAATCAAAAACTTTTCTGTATTGTCAAATTTCTTTTTACCTTCGTCATTCAAAACCATTGCACAAGCCAAATACTGTCTAACTTCATTAGAAAGAGCAATTACTTTTACATCTCTAACCAATTTTGTTTCCAATAATCTGTTTTCAACTTCTGTTACAGAAATTCTTTTTTCTTCAATTTTTACAATACTGTCCGAACGACCTTTTAATAAAAACTTTCCATCTTCAAGCATTTCTGCCAAATCGGCAGTTGCAAAACCTTCTGGATTCTTAATATACGGAGAAATAATTCTTAAACAACCATCATCTCCAAGCCAAATTTTTGCATTATCAAAAGGAGTCCAAACAAGACCATCTTTATCTTGCTGTCTATACGCAATTCCACTAGTTTCTGTTGAACCGTAAACTTCCAACGGATAAAACTTAAACAATTTTCCAGTTTGAACAGCCAATTCCGGACTCACAGCACCACCAGAACTAAAAATCCAAACATCTTTCATGTTTAATTTTTCTTCTACTTCTACCGTACGTTTTAAAAATGCTGGCGTTGCAATAATAACATATTTTTCATCGGTAAGTTTTTCAAACTCTTCTGGAAATTCAATTCTAGTGCGTCTAAAAGGAACACCCAAAGTAAATGGCAAAGAAATTCCAAATAAGAATCCGTAAATATGATGTTGGCTAACAGTTGTTACCAATTTTCTAGCACAAATTTCTTTTCCCCATTTTGAAATTATAAAAGCATTATCAACTTCAAATTCCTGCATTCTCTGAGGAACAGCTTTTGGTTTTCCTGTACTTCCAGAAGTAAACAAAAAGATTCTTGTTTCTTCTGCATTAATTTCTGGTACATTTCTAATTTCTTCTTCCAAAGGAAGTTCTGCATTTTCAATTAAATCTGGAATAAAACTAAAATCGGCATTATTTACTTTTACATCTGTCCAAAACTGAACATCTGGCTTTTTCATTTCTTTAATAAAAGATTCACTTATATTTTGAGTTAAAGAAACACTTTTTTTACATTGCAATAAAGCCACAAAAGTAACAAGAAAATACCAATAATCCTCACAATGCAAAATCCATTCATCTGCACCACAAGAATTTACAATTCTACGAACTTTAGCAGTTTCAATTAAAAAATCTTTCCAAGTTTTATATTTTTTCTTTGTCCAAAAATCTTCATAACAAAGAATATAATCATCTTTTCTAGAGTCGCTTTTAAATTTTGTAATAGGATACGCTTTAATCATTTTTTTATCTACAATTTTCCGAACAACAAACTCAACGGCAAAAAGAAGCCCCATTAATACGTACGAAATTCCACCGTTATAAACAGACCAAATTGTGTTTGCTAGTTCTTCATTAACTCCAAACAATTTTTCAGCAAAAGCAGTACAAATCGAAACAGAACCATTTAGAACAAAAAAACAACACCAAATTATCGTTACTTTTTGACAATAAGAATAAACCGCTTTTTCATAAGACGAACCAATTATTGATTTGTCTGTTAATGTTGCAAGCCTAAAAATCAAATTTGGCTTAAAAAATAGAGTGCTGCCAAAAACAAATAACAATGTAGCACTAATTACTACAGAATAAAGTTTTAGAAAAATTTCTTTTCCTGTTATAAAACAAAAAATGCCGGCTGCAAGAAACAATGCCGAACTAACCAATGGTTTCCAGTCTAGAGCATTTTTTGTTTCTTTACTTCCGGCTTTTTTTGTTCCCGTAGCACTTAAAAAAAACGCAGCTGCTAACGCTATTATACATAACGAAAGAATCCTTGTTGGTAATTTTAATACAACCAAAAATGTAAAAACAAAAAAAGGATAAACAGCTGCAATTACATAAAAAAGAACTTTTAAGAACTTCTTCATTAGTTTTTGTTATGCCATGTAAGGAACAAGAGCTTCAACAACATCTTTTACTGTTTTTACAGACTTGAAGATTGAAGGATCAACGTTACCTTTGTCTTTAGCCATAAATTCTTTCATTTTTACAATTAAGTCAATTGAATCAATAGAATCTAAGTCTAAATCATCACCCAAAAGAGCATCCATTGTAATATCAGCTTCGTCAATTTCGAATTCTGAAATAAGGATTTCTTTTAATTTTGCAAAAATTTCGTCATTTGACATATAATTTATCCTCACTTATTTTCCAGCATTTTGAGCTGTAATATATTCCGCTAAAGCATCAACAGATGCAAAATGTTTTTTTGATTCTTCACTTTCAGATGTAAATTTTACACCAATTTTTTTCTTTAAAGCTACACCTAATTCCAAAGCATCAATTGAATCAAGCCCAAGACCTTCTCCAAATAATGGGTCTGAATCCACAATGTTTTCTGGAGTAATATCTTCTAACTGGAGCGAAGAAATTATAACTTCTTTAATTTCTCTTTTCAAAGTTTCCATAAAAAATAGCCCATTTTTTATTAATCTGCGATTACAAATATAGCACGCACGACTATGATAAAATAAAACATAAAAAAAAGCAATAGGATTTTTTCTTTATCACAATATATACACTTGAAATTTACTCATTTTTAGAATATTCTTCTATAATAATTATAAACATCGGGGTCTTATATGGATTCATCTTTTTTTGATATTAACAAATTTAAAAATGACAATATTCGTGCTGTAGATGCAAAATTTGAAGCAAACAAAATTGCCTTTGCTCCATTGGCATTTCAAGCAATAAAAACAATGATTAATCTTGGAATTTTACAAGCAATTGAAGCTGCAGATGATGAAGGAATTTCAAGAAAAGACTTAGCGGAAAAAACAAATATTTCGGAATATGGTGTTGGTGTTCTTTGTGAAATGGCACTCGGAATGAACGTTATTAAGTTAACAGAAGATTCTAATTCAGATCCAAAAACAGAAAAATATAAACTTGGAAAAATTGGTTGGATGCTTTTAGAAGACGACCTTTGTAAAGTTAATTTTTGGTTCACAAATGACATTTGTTACGAAGGTGCTTGGGACTTAGAAAAATCAATTGTAAATGGAAAACCAGAAGGCCTAAAAGTTTTTGGCGACCAATGGACAACTGTTTACGAAGCCCTTTCTACACTTCCAGAAAAAGCTAAAAAAAGTTGGTTCGATTTTGACCATTTTTATTCAGACATTGCATTCCCAGAAGCGTTGCCAATTGTTTTCAGTAAAAATCCAAAAACAATTTTGGACATTGGTGGAAACACAGGAAAATGGTCTATTACTTGTTGTAAATATAATCCAGATGTAAAAATGACAATTTGCGATTTGCCAGGTCAAACAGCAGTTGCAGAAAAAAATGCCGCAGAAGCAGGTTTTGCAGACAGAGTAAGTTTTAGCGTTGGAAACGTTTTGCATGAATCAACAAAATTGCCAAAAGATCCAGATGCAGTTTGGATGAGCCAATTCTTAGATTGTTTTTCTTTACATCAAGTAACTAAAATCTTAAAGAAAGTTCACGAAGCTGCAAACGAAAATACAAATGTTTGGGTTTTGGAACCACTTTGGGATCAACAAAAATTTGAAGCAAGTTCTTATGCTTTACAAGGAACTTCATTATATTTTACTTGTATTGCAAACGGAAACAGCAAAATGTATCGTTATCAAGAACTTGTTGATGCAATTGAAGAAGCAGGATTTAAACTAGATTGTGCACACCATAATTTGGGTTCAAATGCTTATTCATTGCTTTGTTTTAAGAAAAAATAATGAAAGAATTATATTTATCACACATTTCACCTTGGGCTCCTGGTTTGTTAGATAATAAAGAAAATTGGCAAAAATGGGCAATAGGTGAATTAGATG
>JAGARY010000201.1 GCA_017622055.1 Treponema sp.
CATTACCACGAGATTTACTCATTTTCTGACTTCCATCCAATCCCAAAATCATAGGAGTTTTAGACAAAAGCGCCTGAGGTTCAGGGAAAACATTTTCCTTACCAGTAGCTTCACAGAATTTTTTATTAAAGCGGCTAGCAATAGTTCTAGTCATTTCCAAGTGAGGAAGCTGATCCTTACCAACAGGAACAACATTACCCTTACAGAACAAAATATCACAAGCCTGATGAACAGGATAAGTATACATTCCCGCATTTACATTTTTAAGCCCAGCACTTTCAATTTCTTCTTTTACAGTAGGATTACGACTAAGTTCCGCATTACTAACCAAAGTCAAAAATGGCAACATTAACTGATTACATTCAGGAACATAACTATGAGGATAAATTATAACATCCTGAGTTTCTGGATCAAGACCAGCAGCCAAATAATCAATTACAAGTTGTTTAGTATTTTGGCTAATTTTATCAAACGCATCATGATCAGTTAAAACCTGGTAATCCGCAATCAAAATCATAGTTGGAACACCCATCTTTGCCAAACGAACACGATTTTGCAAAGACCCAAAATAATGCCCAATATGAAGATTCCCAGTAGGACGGTCCCCAGTTAAAACTCTATATTTTTTAGGATTCACATTCAAATCAGCTTCAATTTTTTTACTACGTTCAACAGTCGCTTCAAAACTCTTATTAATATCAGAATATTTAATTTCGTCACTCATACAATAATCCCTTTTTTATTTTTCTGGGCGAACCCCTGCTTTTTTTTTACAAAAAAATCAGGGTCGGGCTATCCAAGGTTCCGCTATCGCTCCAAACCTCCGCAACTTCGTTGCTCCGGTTCTGCTTCGCAGCCTTTCCTATCCCTTTCGCAAATTTACAATTAACCATTTTATCAGAAAATTGGAAGATTCTCAATAAGTAGCTACATATCTCTTTACAAGTTAAAAAATTACTAAAAATAACTCCAATATTTTTCCATCTACATCTTGTTTATATGTCAAATATATTGTAGATTAATAGGACATAAAAAAAACTGCCGTTGACAGGATTTGGTTATATCCCCCCTAAAGTAGTGGTAAAGAAAAATAGGATTTCTTTATGGGACTACACGTAATGGAGAACGTGATGCTTGAACAAAAGGGCACCAATCAGTATTACATTACCAGACAGGATTCCACTGAATCTAACGCTCGAAGTTACCCACGAAAATTCCCTTTTGCACTAGCAAAAGCACAAGGCTCATGGATCGAGGACGTAGAAGGAAACAAATATCTGGATTTTTTGTGCGGAGCTGGAACTCTTGCACTTGGTCACAACGACCCCGATTTAAATCAAGCTATGGTAGAATTGCTAACAAGTGGAGCACCCCTACACACCTTAGATTTAACAACCCCTACAAAAGATGAGTTTGTACAAACAGTTATCTCTTTATTGCCAAAAGAACTTGCAGAAAATTGCAAAATTCAATTCTGTAGTCCTTCTGGAACAGATGCAACTGATGCTGCTATTAAGCTTTGTAAAACGGCCACTGGTCGTTCTTCTGTAATTGCTTTTGGCGGTGGCTACCATGGAATGGGCCATGGAGCATTGGCTTGTACAGGAAATCTTAATGCGAAGAATAAAGTAAATGGTTTAATGCCAGATGTACATTTCTTCCCTTTCCCTTATTCATACAGATGTCCATTTGGACTTGGTGGTGAACAAGGTGTAAAAGCCGCTTGTAATTATTTTGAAAGAACATTAAAAGACCCTGAATCTGGAATTACAAAACCCGCTTGTGTAATTTTGGAACCAATTCAAGGTGAAGGTGGTGTTGTTCCTGCCCCAATTGAATTTTTACAAACTGTAAGAAGAGTTACAAAAGAACTTGATATTCCATTAATTGTTGATGAAATTCAATGTGGAATTGGTCGTTCAGGAAAGCTATTTGCTTTTGAATATGCAGATATTGTTCCTGATGTAATTTTGTCTTCAAAAGCAATTGGCGGAAGTCAACCTTTATCAATTGTAATTTACAATAAAAAATTAGACACTTGGACACCAGGTGCTCACGCTGGAACTTTCCGTGGAAATCAACTTGCAATGAAAGCTGGAACTGTTTTACTTAAAAAAGTTTCACAACCTAAATTTTTGCAAGATGTTTCTAAAAAAGGCGAATTAATCAGATCTAGATTAATTGCATTAAAAGAAAAAGTTTCTATTATTGGTGATATTCGCGGACAAGGTTTAATGGTTGGAACTGAATTTGTTGATCCAAAAGGTCAAAAAGATTGTATGGGTTCCCTACCTGCTTGTGGCGAAATTGCAGCAAAAGTTCAAAAACTTTGTTTTGAAAACTTCCTTGTTGTAGAAAAAGGCGGACGAAACGGTTCTGTAATGCGCTGTTTATGTGCCTTAAACATCAGCGAAGAAGATGTAAATAAAGCAATGGATATTTTTGAAAAATGTGTTCTGCAAGTAAACCAAGAATATAAATAATAAAAAAATCAATCAATTTGAAGTAATTGGGGCTTTCCAAGTTTTTTTTAGAATTGGACGCCCCATTTTTTTTGCGAGGAATAAATGAAAAATTACGTTTTAACAAATACAAAAGATTCAAAAAAAGAATACAAAAAAATTATAAAATCAACTGCAAATGCAATTGTAAAATCAATTAATAGTGAAAAATCTTATGCGGGGCCAACTCCACAAGAATTAAAAGAAATTGTAAAACAAGAATCTATTTTGCCAGAAACAGGCCTTGGCTATGAAAAAACATTTGAAAAAGTAAAAGAAATTGTTTTGCCAAATTTGCTTCGTCCATCTTCTTCTGATTATATGGCTCATTTGCACGGAGCTAGTTTATTAGAAACTTTGTCTTCTGAATTAATCATTTCTACATATAATCAATCTATGGATAGTTGGGATCAAAGTCCTGTTGCTACAGAAATTGAAGTTGAAACTGTAAAAGAACTTTGCAAATTGTACGGATACGATTCCTATGCCGACGGAGTTTTTACAAGTGGCGGAAGTCAATCAAATCAAACTGCAATTATTTTGGCTCGTGACTGGTTTTGTAATGAAGTTTTAAAACATGATGTAAAAAAAAGTGGACTACCTAATAATTTTTCCAAGTTAAAAATGTACACTTCTGAGATTTCTCACTTTTCAATGGAAAAATCTGCTCACATTTTGGGAATGGGCTACGAAAGTGTTGTAAAAGTTCCTGTTGATTCAAAAAAGAAAATGGATATTTCGGCTCTTAAAGAATTAATTCAAAAAGATAAAGAGGCAGGAAATATTCCATATTTGATTGTTGGTACTGTTGGAACAACTGATTTTGGTAGCATTGATGATTTGACTGAACTTTCTAAAATTGCTGCTCAAAACAATATGTGGCTTCATGCCGATGCAGCCTACGGAAGTGGAGTAATTTTAAGTGATAAATATAAAAATCGAGTGGCAGGTTTTGAACTTTGTGATTCAATTACTGTTGATTTTCATAAAATGTTTTTAATGCCAATTAGTTGTAGTGCTGTTTTGGTAAAAGAAGCTAAAGATTTTGACGCATTAACAATTCACGCTGATTATTTAAACAGAACCGAAGATGAAGAAGATGGCTACACTAACCTTGTAGACAAATCTTTGCAAACAACACGCCGTTTTGATGCATTAAAAGTTTGGACAAGTTTTCAAGTTCGTGGAAAAGATGGTTGGGCAAAGTTGATTAACACAAGTATGGAAAACGCTCAATATCTTTACAAAAAACTTTGTGCCGACGTAAATTTTGATGTAATTACAGAACCAGAAATTAGTTCTGTTGTGTTTAGATATGTTGAAAAAGGGCTTTCTGACCAAGAAAATGATACAATAAATAAAAAAATCAGACGAACTTTAATTCATCAATGTGGAACAATTATTGGGCAAACAGTTAGCGACGGAAAAGTTTACTTAAAGTTTACCCTTCTAAACCCATTAATCACATCACAAAAACTTGATGAATTATTAGAATTAATCAAAATCTTGGCAGTAATGTAAATTTTAAATTCTGAATTCAGAATTCTGAATTTAGAATTTAACTACTCGTCTCCGCTCATCAAATTTTCAAATTTTGAATATGCAGGAACAAAAGAAATTTTTATATCACCTGTGGCACCGTTACGTTGTTTTGCCAAAATTAAAGTTGCTTCTTGAACAGGAGTTTCTTCCTTTAAGCGTTCACGATGCAAGAACATTACAACGTCGGCGTCCTGTTCAATAGAACCAGAACCACGTAACTGTGCAAGGTTTGGCGGCTCACCTTCTGCGGCTCTGGCTACCTGACACAACGCCACAATTGGAATCTCTAATTCACGAGCCAAAGCCTTTAAAGATTTAGAAACTTCAGACATTTGGTCATAAACTGGGGCATTAGGGTTTTCTGTTGTAATTAAACCAATATAGTCAATAAAAATAATTTTTACTTTATGATTTTTTACCATTCGGCGAGCCATAGCTCTTAATTCCAAAAGTTTCATATTTGGAGTATCTACTGTGTAC
>JAGARY010000202.1 GCA_017622055.1 Treponema sp.
AGAGAAAGCAAAAAAGAAAATCCAAAAGCACCGTTAGAACAAGCAATTAATAAAGCATTACAAAACGGTGTTTTAAGTGAATATTTACAAAGAAAATCTACGGAGATTAAGAACATGCTCATAGCCGAATACAGTTATGAAACAGACATAAAAGTTCAACGCAGAGAAGCCTACAGGGAAGGTCTTGCCGAAGGAATTGAACAGGGAATTTCACAAGGTGCTGAACAAAACAAAATTGAAACTGCTAAAAAGTTATTAAAAGAAGGTCTTCCTGCAGAACAAATTGCTAGATGTACTGATTTACCCTTAGAAAAGGTGCAGGAACTAGCAGTTTCCAATTAACCATCGGGCGCCAGCGCCCTTACACAGGAGATTAAGAACATGCTCATAGCAGAATACAGTTACGAAACAGACATAAAAGTTCAACGCAGAGAAGCCTACAGAGAAGGCCTTGCAGAAGGAATTGAACAGGGAATAGAGCAAGGGATTGAACAAGGTGCTGCAAAAACAAAAATTGAAACTGCTAAAAAGTTATTAAAAGATAATTTACCAATTGAGCAAATCGCTAAATATACAGATTTACCTTTAGAAAAGGTGCAGGAACTTACAAAAGAAATAGAAGTTATTGAAAAATAATTTTTTTTCTGTGGTGTATACCACAGAGATGTTGTCTAAAAAGTGTAAAAATAGATTGCTTCGTCGCTTCGCTCCTCGCAAAGACAAGAATGGGACTAAAACCTCACAATGACAAAAACGGGACTAAAGCCTTGCAATCAAGTATGGGCTAACGCCTCGCAATGGCAAGTACAAATTTGAAACAATATGAGTGTTTTTTTCTTTGGACTTACACAACCCTAACAGTTTCTTTTCCGTTTGTTAGATTTGTTACAATTTGTTGAAGGATGGAAACTTCGCTGGTGTAGATTTGCCCCGAAATTGTAATATTTGAAGAAAAATCTTCTTTTAAGTTTTGAAAATGAAGTTCTTTTATTGAATGTTTTAGTTTATCGTACAAATCGTAGTTTATAGAAAAAGAAAAAGAAGATTTTTCTACGTATTCTTCAAAAGCGTTTTCTTCTATTGCTTTGTCTAAAACTTTTTTTGCGCCGTCGCCATAGGCTTTTACAAGGCCGCCAGTGCCAAGCAAAGTTCCGCCAAACCATCTTGTAACTGTTAAAATTAAATTTGTAACATCCCGGCCTTTTACAACGTCTAACATAGGACGTCCCGCAGTTCCAGAAGGTTCTCCGTCGTCGGACATTCCCATTATTTCTTTTCCAAGGCCACAAACAAAGGCGTGGCAAACGTGGGTTGCGTCTTGATATTTTTCTTTTTGTTCTTTTAATATTTGTCTTGCTTGATTTTGGCTTTCGCAGGGAAAGATTTCTGATAAAAAAAGAGAATTTTTTATTTTTTCTTCAAAAGAAACGTATTTTTGTAGAACTTTCATTAGCTTTTCCGTTAGGGCCGCCAGACATTAGCCCCTGCGCAGCAGTCCACCGCAACAAGCAACTTTAGTTGCTTGTGAGGAGGATGAGCCGAATAGGCGAAGGGCGATTGGCTGGAAAACGGCTCCAAATATCTATTTTTCTATTCTTGAACTACAATATCTTGCACTTCTTTAGCCGCAACACGAACACCTTTTGCTTTAAGGGACTTTTCTTCGTAGCTTTCGGCTTTGAACTTTTCGGAAAGAACTTTTACCCTTGGCTTTTTAACGTAATTTAGTTGGAAGGCAAAATTCTTTCGTGTGTCTACATGTAAAACTTCCATGCCGTCTGGGGCAAAAAAGTAATCGCGGTTCATGATGAAGGCTTGGATTTTGCAGCGTTTGATGTATACAAATTGAGTTTCTGGGTCGCGGTACAAAATGGTGAACAAAACTTTTGAAAGGCTTTCTTTGTCGGCAAATCCACAATGACGCAACTGAGGTCCAACAAAAAGTTTTTTTGGAGTTTCACACACAGAGAAAATTCCACTTTTGCGAACAAAAAGAATTTTATCGTAAGGTGTTACTTTAAACAATTCCTGGCCACCAGAAACTTCTATTCCAAGATTTCCAGATTTTGCATCATATTTTAATGGTAAATCTCGTTTTGTAACTGTTTTTACGTCTACCGCATTAATATTTGTAATTGTTGTATGACGTTTTGTTGTTTCCCCATCTAATTTTTTTTCTATGCCATCTAGGTAGCTAATTGCGTATTCTACAATATGTTTTAAAAGTTTATTAATTTCTTTAATGCGATTATTAATGGCAGTAACTTCCTGACGATTTTTGTTGATGTCGTACAAAGAAATGCGTCTAATTGGAATGCGAAGCAAATGGTCAATATCGTCTTGTGTGATTGGACGAATTAATTCATCTTTAAATGGAACAAATCCTTTTAAAACTGCTTTATTAACTGCTTCTTCTGTTTTTTCTTGTTCAATTTTCTTATAGATTCTTTCTTCAATAAAAATGCGTTCAAGAGTGCGAAGATGAAGTTTATCAATTAAATCTGATTTTTCCAGTTCAAGTTCGGCTTTTAAAATTCCAATAAGTTGTTTTGAATGATATTCAATTACTTGTGTACATGTCATTTGAACTGGCATATTTTCTTTTATTACAAGTAAGTTACAATAAATTGTTTGTTCACATTCTGTAAATGCATAAAGTGCGTCTACAACGTCTTTTGTGTAAACACCACGTTGCAGTCTAATTTCAATGTTTACTTTGTCGGAAGTGTAATCTTGTATAGAAGAAATTTTTACTTTTCCGTTTTTTGCAGCTTTTTCAATTGAATCACAAAGACTTTCTGTTGTTGAACCATAAGGAAGTTCTGTAATGATGATTTTTTTATCATCACTTGTGTCCATTTTTGCACGAGTAACAATTTTTCCAAGTCCGTCTTGATAGTCGCTAACGTCAATTAATCCACCTGTTGGAAAATCTGGAAAAAGTTGAAATTTTTCACCACGGAGGCACTTTCTTTCTGCGTCAATAACTTCGTGAATGTTATGACTAAGGATGTATGTACTCATACCAACCGCAATTCCTTCTGCCCCCATAATTAAAACAAGTGGCAATTTTGCTTTAAAAGCAACAGGTTCTGTATCGCGGCTATCGTAAGTTTCTACGTAATCTGTAATTCTGTTATTTGAGTTTAAAATATCTCTTGTAATTGGTCTTAGACGACATTCAATATAACGGGCAGCGGAAGCACTGTCTCCAGTGTACATGTTTCCAAAGTTCCCTTGTTTTTCTATGAATAATTCTTTATTTGCAAGATTAACAAGAGCTGTATAAATTGAAGCATCACCGTGAGGATGATATGCCATTACTCTACCAACTACATTGGCAACTTTTGTAAAGCGTCCATCATCATTTTTTAATAATGTATGAATAATTCTTCTTTGAACTGGTTTAAAGCCGTCTGTAATTTCTGGAATTGCTCTGTCACGAATTACATAACTTGCATATTGAATAAAGTTTTGATCAAATAAATTTTTTACGTATGCCATTTTTTCCCTTAATGGACGTACATTTTACGCCCCACCCTATATTTTTTTATTATACGTGAAATTTTAAAAATTGACAACAAAGAGATGGTACCTTATGATAGTTAGTGAATCAGTTTATAAAATTGATAAATCAAAAAAAGAAAATTATTTAACAAAGTAAGGATTGCTTCATGAGTTTAGACTTAGGGATTATTATTAACAATATTGCAGCTCCAATTGTAGTTGGGGCACCTGTTCGAGATTCAGACAACAAAATTGTAGATTTTAAAATTCGCTTTATTAACGATGATTTTAAAGCTGCAGCTGGTCATGTTTTACAAGATTCAAAAACTTTTAACGGTTTTTCTCCAAGAATTGTTTCTTCTGTTCCTTGGTTTCAAATGGCTGTAAATACAGTTGAAGGCAAGCAATTGTATAATGAAACTTATTTTTCACCTTCTACAAAATGTTATTACAATATAAAAATGAATTATGTAAAAGAAGAAGATTTAGTTGTAGTAACATTTATTGATATAACTTCAGAAAGAGAATACCAAAAACGATTAAAAGAATCTTTAATTACAGATACTTTAACAGGCTTACAGAATAGACATGGATTCATAGAAACTTTTGATTACATTGCCGACACATCTCGCTTTGAAAATAAAATTTTTGCACTTTTGATAATCGATATTGATGATTTGAAAAACGTAAATGATTCTGCTGGTGTTCCAGAAGGCGATAATTTAATTATTGGAGTTTCAAATATTCTTAAACGCTTTTATAGAGATAACATTCACATTTTTAGATACGGTGATGATGAATTTGCAATTATAATTTCAAATCTTGATTCTGTAGATTCAGTTTCCACATTTACAGATACAATTTATGAAGCATTCCAATTTGAAAATATTTCCATTTCTGGTGGAATTTCTATTTTTAAAGAACATTCTGAACAAAAAAATGAATTAATTCGCTTTGCAAATATGGCTTTACATCACTCAAAGAAAAATGGCAAAAACATTTTTACAACTTTTGATTTTGATATGCAAAGAGTTTTAATTCAGCATTTAACACTTCAAACAAAATTAACTTCTGCAATTTTAGACAGCAACTTTGTAATGTATTATCAGCCACAGTTTGATATAAAAACAAAAGAATTACGTGGATTTGAAGCTTTAATTCGTTGGGAAGATTCTGAATTGGGAAATATTCCACCTTCAGTTTTTATTCCTTTGGCAGAAGAAACAGGATTAATTCTGCCAATTGGAAACTGGGTTTTGGAATCTACGATTAGGACATTAAAAAATTGGCAAGATAAATTCAACTTTAAAGGAATTGTTTCTATAAATGTCTCTCCAGTTCAGCTAAAACAAGAAAATTTTTTAGAAAATCTTTTTGCAATTCTTGAAAAATATAAAGTAGATCCAAACTATCTTGAAATTGAAATTACAGAAGGAATTATGATAAATAACATGAGAGCCACAATCGATAAGCTTCAAGTTTTGCGTTCTATGGGCTTAAAAGTTTCTCTTGATGATTTCGGAACAGGTTATTCTTCATTAAGCTATTTACAAAAATTACCATTGAATACATTAAAAATTGATAAGTCATTCATTTCAAACATTACGTCAAATGATGGAGTTCAGGCAAATATTACAAGTTCAATTATTAAAATGGTAGACAACATGGGCCTTGAAACAATTGCAGAAGGTGTTGAAAACGAAGATCAATTACACTTGCTAAAAGATTTTAATTGTAATATTGTTCAAGGCTTCCACAGCGGAAAACCAATGCCTTTGGAATTATGCAACGAATTTTTGGCTGGCGATATGTCTGCGTTAATTACAATATAGAAAGATTTTATTCCATAATCTCAAAAGAAAAATTTACAACTCACAAAAATAGATATAATATAATCATAGAGAGGTTGTTATGATTTTTTTGAGATTTATTTTCATTTTTCTTCTATTGTTTATCATTTTTTTTATAGTGGTATATGCAATTTATCATTATATATTTTGCATTTCAAAAAAAAGACGTCCAAATTATAAATTAATTCCAAATAATCAAATCTACACAAATTGCAAAAAAGTTTTGTCAAAATCAATTCAAGAAATTGACTCAACACCTTCTGAAACTTTTCAAATAACTTCTTTTGACGGCTACAAACTATTTTCACATTTTTATACACTTTCAAATTCTACATCAGATTCTCCAATTTTTGTTTTTCTTCACGGATATCACGGTTCATACTTTTGGGACGGCTACGGAACTTTTGAACTTTGCAAAAAACTTGGTTTTAGAATTTTAATGATTGACGAAAGAAATCACGGAGAAAGCAAAGGAAATATTACTTTTGGAATAAAAGAACGAAAAGATTGCAAACAATGGATTAATTTTATAATAGAAAAATTTGGTCCAGAAACACAGATTATTTTAAGTGGAGTTTCGATGGGTGCCGCTTCTGTTTTGATGGCTTGTGAATTGGAACTTCCTCAAAATGTAAAATGCATTATTTCTGATTGCGGCTACACTACTCCAATTGAAATTATTAAAAAAACTGTAAAAGAAATGAAATTGCCAATTGGACCAATTATGAGTTTGATTAATTTTAGTGCAAAAGTTTTTGGGAAATTTGATTTAAAATCTGCATCTCCATTGGAAGCAGTAAAGAAAAACAAAATTCCTACAATTTTTATTCATGGAAAAAAAGATTTTGTTGTTCCAACAGAAATGGGAAAAGAACTATTCGAAAATGCCATTGCTGAAAAAAAATTAGTTTTATTTGAAAATGCAAGTCATGCAAATAATGCATTAACAGATTTTGAATTATATGAAAAAGAAGTTGTGGCTTTTATTTCAAAATATGTAAAAAATGTCTTGAATTAAATTTGAATTAAGTTTTATATTCAAATAATTGCAAAAATTTATAAGATTTTAAAACATTAAAAACATTACGGAGTTTTTATGAAAATTTCAGAAGCAAAAAAAATCATTTTATCAAATGATGAAAACAGCAAATTAAATTTAGATTTTATTAAATTGTACGGAAAAGATTCTAAAGTTTTGGAAACACAAAAACAAAGATATATAAACGCTTTGGAAAAGTTTTCAAAACTTTATCCAAATAATCAAGAAATTGAAATTTATTCCGCTTCTGGACGCACAGAAATTGGTGGAAATCACACAGATCACCAACATGGCTGTGTTCTTGCCGCTGCAGTAAATCTGGATGTAATTGGAATTGTTGCGTTCCACAATGAAAAAGTGATTCGCGTAAAATCTGAAGGTTATGATGCTTTTGAAGTTGAACTTTCTGATTTGTCTGTAAAAAAAGGAGAAACAGGTTCCGCTGCAATAATCCGTGGAATTGCTTCTAAATTTGCAAGTTTTGGCGTAGAAGTTTCTGGGTTTGATATGTATAGCACTTCTGATGTTTTATGTGGCAGTGGAATTTCTTCATCTGCTGCTTTTGAAACTTTAGTTGGAACAATTATTGACATTCACTACAACGAAGGAAAAGCGGGAGCAGTTGAAATTGCAAAAATTGGGCAATACGCAGAAAATGTTTATTTTGGGAAAAACAGTGGTTTAATGGACCAAATGGTAAGTTCAGTTGGAGGCTTAGTTTCAATTGATTTTAACGACACAGAAAAACCTCTTATAAAAAACTTCAATTTTGATTTTGAATCAAAAGGTTATTCAATTTGTGTAACAGACACAAAAGGAAGCCACGCAAATTTAACTGGAGATTATGTGGCAATTAGAAATGAAATGGAACAAGTTGCAGCTTTCTTTGGAAAATCATATTTAAGACAAGTTGAAGAAAAAGATTTTTATGAAAATATTTCAAAAATAAGAAAAACTTGTTCAGACAGAGCAGTAATTCGAGCCACTCACTTTTTTGATGACAACAATCGGGCAATTCAAGAAGCAAATGCTCTTATGAATGATGATTTGGAAAGATTTTTAAAACTTGTGCAAGAATCAGGCGATTCATCTGCAACATTGCTACAAAACCTATATTCATTATCATCTCCAACAAAACAAGAAATTCCACTTGCAATAATGATGAGCAAAAAAATTCTAAATGGAAAAGGTGCTGTTAGAGTTCACGGAGGCGGTTTTGCTGGAACAATTCAAGCATTTGTTCCAAAAGAAGTTGAAGCAGAATATATTTCCCAAATGAATAATATTTTTGGTGAAGGTTCTTGCCACAAACTTAGAATTAGGCCAGTTGGTGGAACAAAAATCAATTTGGAATAATCTTTTGAATTTATCAGCTAAAAAAAGCGAATCTTTTCTCTAAGGAAACAAAAATGATTTATGAAGCGTTAGAAAATCTTATTCAATATGGAATAAAAAAAGAATTGATTTTAGATTGTGATGTTTTTGTAATAAAAAATCAATTGATGGAAATTTTAAAACTTTCAGATTGGGAAGAATGTGAAATTTCTTACACAAAGGAATCTAACAAATCTATAGACCAATTATTAGAGCCAATTATTGAATACGCTTGCAAAAATAAAATTATTGAAGACACATCAAATTCAAAAGATTTATTTGACACAAAAATAATGGGAATTTTTACACCGTTTCCTAGGGAAGTTGTAAAATCATTTAATACAAAATATGAAAAATCAAAAGTTGAAGCAACAAATTGGTATTACGATTTTAGCAAAAACTTAAATTATGTTCGTGCAGGAAGAATTGCAAAAGATTTAAAATGGACTTTTGATTGCGAATATGGAAAACTTGATATTACAATTAATTGTTCAAAACCAGAAAAAGATCCAAGAGATATTGCAGCAGCAAAAAATCAAAAATCGGCAAGTTATCCAAAATGTCAACTTTGCCCCGAAAATGCAGGTTTTGCAGGACACGCAAATCACCCAGCAAGACAAAATCTTAGACCAATTCCTCTAACAGTGAATAATGAAAAATGGCAACTTCAATATTCACCTTACGGCTACTACAACGAACACTGCATTGTTTTTAACGAAAAACATATTCCAATGAAAATTGACCAAGCTGTTTTTACAAAACTTTTTGATATTATTGATTTTT
Organism: Treponema sp.; assembly: GCA_017622055.1. GTDB lineage: Bacteria > Spirochaetota > Spirochaetia > Treponematales > Treponemataceae > Treponema_D. Next base: position 8,554 of record JAGARY010000202.1, read on the forward strand.
TACCACATTATTTTGTGGGGTCAAATGCAGATTTACCAATTGTTGGAGGTTCAATTTTAACTCACGAACATTTCCAAGGTGGAAATTACACATTTGCAATGGAAACAGCTCCAATTGAAAAAGAATTTTCTTTAAATAATTTTAAAGATGTAAAAGCGGGAATTGTAAAATGGCCTCTTTCTGTAATTAGAGTTTCTTCAAAAAATAATCTGAATTGTCAAAATGTTGTAATCACATTTTAGAAAAATGGCGTAGTTATACAGATGAACAAAACGGAATTTTTGCCTTTACAGAAAACACGCCTCACAATACAATCACTCCAATTGCTCGCAAAAAAGATGATTTTTATGAATGTGATTTAGTTTTAAGAAATAATATTACAACAGAAGAGAGACCTTTAGGAGTTTTCCATCCAAATCCTACACTTCATCACATAAAAAAAGAAAACATTGGTTTAATTGAGGTTATGGGGTTAGCAGTTTTGCCTGCAAGATTATCGAAAGAAATTGTTTTACTTGAACAAGCAATGTTGGAAAACAAAGAAATTGATTCAATTCCAGAATTACAAAGTCATGGAACTTGGGCAAAAGAAGTGTTACAAAATCATCCTGAATTTTCAAAAGAAAATGCCAGACATATTTTGGAACAAGAAATTGGCAAAGTCTTTTTGGAAGTTTTGTGCGATGCTGGAGTTTTTAAAAGAACAACGGAAGGAAATGCTGCATTCCAAAAGTTTATTGCCACTTTGTAATTTTTTTCTAAAATTAAAGAATATTTTCTTCTATGTATTTTGCAACTCCATCTTCGTTGTTAGATAGAGTTTCAAAATCTGCAACTTCTTTAACTTGTGGAATTGCGTTTTTCATTGCAACACCAGTTCCACAAAGTTTTAGCATTCCAATATCATTAAAATCGTCCCCAAAAGCAATAATTTGTTCCAAAGGAATTTGAATTTTTTCTGATAGAACTTTTATTGAATGTTCTTTTGTAGCTGTACCTGATGAAAATTTGTACCAAGGAATATCTGAAAAAGGAAGATAATCACAATCTGGCACACTTTGAGAAATTAATTTTGCTTTTTGAGCATCATCTGTTTGAACACAGATTTTCATTGCACATTCTGTAAATTTTGAAAAATCCTTAAAATCATCATATAAGGACATATCTGAATATTGAGTTGATTTATCATTCATTTTGTTCCAATAAATTTTGTCGATTGTGTCTAAAGTGATTTCACAATCTTGACCACACACTTTGTAAGCTGTTTGCAAAATTGATTTTGTTTCTTCAAAAGAAAAAGAAGCACAATGCAAAAGTTCATTTTTGTAATAAATACACGCACCGCCATTACAAATAATTATTTCAGGAATGATTTTTCCTACAAATTCGTCTGTATTTGGCTTTCCCCTAGAAGTACAAAATCCTACAAGAATCCCTTTTTTTTGACACTCCGCAAAAATCTTTGCAGAATAATCTGAAATTGTTTTGTCTGAATGAAGTAAAGTTTCGTCTAAATCTGTTAAAATAAGTTTTATAGTGGTCATTATTTGGGGGCACTCCTTCCACACACCTTTATTTAATTTCTCCATAATATATTACACTTGTGGAAGAGCTTCAATAATTTCATAAATTGCTTGCTGATGATTATCTGATAAAGAATGAAATTTCTTCATCATACGAATTGTTTTATCTGGAAAAATTTCTTTTGTCGGATGTTCACCATTAACTAGAAACTCTACAGAAGTATTTAATGCAGCGGCAATTTTACAAGCATAATCAGCAGGTGGGATACTACATCTTGAACCTAAATAATTTTCAATAGAACGTTTTGATATTCCTGTATTAAACGATAATTCTTTTACAGTCATATCATTATAATCCAACAAATCTCGTAGATTTTCTCTGAATGATTTCTTCATTCTTATACAATACTTCAAAAAGCGTATATTAACTCTTGACACACTCATTTTGAGTATTTATAATTAACACAACACTTCTTTTGAAGTGTTGCTTTGGAGGTTTTATGAAAAAATTCAAAAAAATTTTATTTTCTCTTTTTTTAGTATGTTCAATAACAACTATATTAAGTTGTCAAAAAGAACCAGAAATTGTTTATGTTCCAACACCAGGAACACAGACTGATGGTACAGGAACACAGACTGATGGTACAGGAACTCAAACGGGAAATAATGACAACAAGCCTAATCAGTCAAATCCATTTATTGGCAATTGGGGTGGATCTTTCTCACCTATGGGGTATGAGAACATTTCTTTTTCTTTCTTAAATGATTACGAAGTAAAAGTATGGATTAAACTCTCAGATGGTACAGATTCTTCTGTTACTTCATTATACACATATTCAGGAAAACATGCTTGGATAGATACTGATACATTTGATGGATGTGATTTTATACTTTCAGGTTCTGAGATAAATGTATATAATGGTAATGAGTTAATGTTTACATTATGGAAATATTAGAAAAGATATAATCGAATAAAGACTACATATTTTATTATATTCACATAATTAACTTAAAAGACTATTCCAACACATAAAACTAATAGGAATAGTCTTTTAGTTTATCTCCTTTTTAAACACATAAGTTTTGTATTCTTCACCATCAAGTTCAGAAAATTTTTTATAAACAGATTCTTCTACCAAAGTAAAACCGTTTTTTATGTACCATTCCCAATTGCATTCACAATCGGTCCAAAGATACATGTTTTTGTATCCAGAAGATTTTAATAATTGACAGATTTCTTCAAAGAGGATTTTTCCACTTCCTTTTTTTAATCCAACAAAAAGTGAAAGTTTTATATCATCATCGTTCATAAGATGGTGAACTTTTGAATCCATATACAAAAGATATTCGGCACAAAGTTTTAAACTTTCTTTTTTTTGTTCGTCAAAATTGGAAGAGTTTTTTAAAAGCCATTGTTCAAAATCATTTTTATCAGAAAGCCGTTGAAGAAACATTGCAGAACAAAGTTGATTTTCTTCCATAATTTGAAAAGCTAAATCATTTTTAAAATAATTATTTCGCAAAATCGTTTCTGCATAAAAATTCCTAAAAGAATCTTCCCAACCAGAAAAAGTCCACATTGGTTTTACAAATTCCACAATTTGAGAAAGATTATTTATGTTGAAAGAAGAAATCACGTTGTTCATAGGTGTATTATAGCAGAAATTCGAACGGAAAAAAAGTGCGGCGACTTAGCGTCGCACTTTTTTATAACGCAAAAGCCCGACCTTGAACGAAGGCGTAGCCGAAGTGAAAGGGAACGCCCTAAATAAAAGAATCCACATTTTTCCCTATTTTACTGATTTTTATAATATACTAATATGTGAAAAAAATTGTTTTGGAGAAAAATATGATTCCTACAGAACCTGCAAAAATTGATGACAAAAAATATCGCTTTGATTCTTTTGAAAATGGCAATGCATTTTTGGGAAATAAAAAAGGGCGACTTCCGGCAATGGGTTGGAACAGCTGGAATGCTTTTGGTAGCGGAAATACTCAATTTTTAACAAAAGCCATGGCAGACAAAATTATTGAACTTGGACTTGATAAACTTGGTTATAAATATTTGGTTTTGGACGACGGTTGTTATAAGTCTGAACGGGAAAATGGCAAACTTTCAAATGAAAGCGTAAAATTTCCAGATGGATTTAAAGCCCTTTCTGATTATATTCACGCAAAAGGTTTGAAGTTTGGAATGTATAACGACATCGGAACAAATCTTTGTGCAGGAGCGGCTGTTGGAACTTGCGGATTTGAAGATGTGGACGCAAAATCTTATTTGGATTGGGGCGTTGATTTTCTAAAAATTGATAATTGTTATTATCTTTGGGACAATGCAACCTTTTCAAACCCGGAAAATGCACGTTTTGTTTTTGCGCCAAACATTAAAAGCGTTTTTATTAAAGGAAGCAATTTTTCTAAATCTTTAAATGCAACTGAGGGAAAACTTACAGGAAAAGGCGCGTTTTTTAAAGATGATTACGCAACTTTTATTGGAACTTTTGATGGAACAAATACGGGAACAACTCCTGTTGGGCCAATGAGTAGCGAATTGATTTTTGAAGTTGAAGTTCCTCAAACTGATGATTTTGAACTTACAATTTGTTACGCAACAGGAAGACAAAACGGTTGCGGAGAATGGCTTCAAGTTGCTTGTGATTTTGAAACAGAAATTGAAAATCAAATCAAAAATCAAACTGAATATTTTTTTGACGACCTTCTTCCACAAACAGAAAATCCTGAAACTTTTACAAATTCAAATCCTATAAAAATCAAACTTCAAAAAGGCACAAATATAATTCGGCTTATGAATCATCGTCGTCAGGAAAATACTTTGTGCTCTTACGCCGCAATGCTTGAAGGTTTGAACAAAGCAAATCCAAATCATGAAGTTTTGCTTTCACTTTGCGAATGGGGAAAAACTCAGCCACAAAATTGGGGCTACAAAGTTGGAAATTCTTGGCGCATTCTAAACGATATTACGTTCCGCGTTGGTTCAGACGGAAATGCGGGCTTTGGTGAATGGATAAATCCTGGAACACAAAGTGTAACTTCGCAATACAACAAAGCAGTTATTATGGATGAATTTTCTGGTTTGGAAAAAGGCTGGAATGATCCGGATATGCTTATGGTTGGAATGAACGGAATGACAACTCAAATGAGCCAAACTCATTTTACAATGTGGTGTATGATGAACTCGCCATTGATGTTGGGCCTTGATTTGCGTCGTGTAAAAAAAGGTGATGAACTTTACAAAATAATTGCAAACAACGACGTGATTGCTTTGAATCAAGATGAACTCGGCATTCAAGCAAAACGAATTAAAACAACTGCAAAAAATTCTGATGCAAACCTTTCTGCCGACAAAGATTACATTACAGATTGCGACCGCATAGACATTTTGGCAAAACCACTTTCCGACGGAAATCTTGCAATTTCATTTTTTAATTTAAGTGAAGAAGAGAAAAAAGAAAAAGTTTTTTGCGATTTAGAATTGATTAAAAAAT
>JAGARY010000203.1 GCA_017622055.1 Treponema sp.
CGCCATCTTCTGGCGTTTTCTTTTCTTTCCACAAGGCACGATGGCACTCCTACTTTATAAAGTGTTGTTATTATCTCAAAAAATTAAGATTTGGTCAATATCTTTTGCAATTTCTTTTTATTGAAATAAAAAATAATCAGAAAATTTTTCTTTTAATAAATTATACACTTTTTCAATATCAGCTTCTGTTGCTTGATAAGAAATATTAATGCTTCCTGGAATATCACGAATATATGTATATTGTTTTTTTGCATATTTTTTGCTGTTATGAATAATTCTTTCTTTTATTTTTTCTTCCGAATCATATAAAAAAAATTCTTGATAACCAATTGCTTTCATTCCAGGACATTCTTGTGTATAACCTTGTTTTATTAAAGAATCAAATTCATTTTTTAATCCCATTTCAAACATTTGTTCAACACGTTGTTCAATTCTTTTATGAAGTAGTTCCCTTGGAGGTTCCAAAACTAAAAAAGTAAAATCATAACCATCACGTAAATCTTGTTCAATTTTATAGCTAGATCTTGTGTTACCAGTTAAATAATAAACTTCTAAAGCTCTTAAAATTCTATATTCATCATTTACATGAATTTTCTTTGCACTTTCTGGGTCAATAGATTTCAATTCGTTATATAAAGCAATGTTTCCTTCAATTTTTATTCGTTTTTTTAAATTTTCTCTTAATTCTGGATCAGATTCTGGAGTTTTTGGAAGCCCGTACATAAAACTTCTAATATAAAAACCTGTTCCTCCACAAATTACAGGCAACTTTCCTTTGGAATAAATTTCTTTACAAATTTTATCTGTTTCATCAATAAAATCAGAAACATTATATTGTTCATTTGGAGAAATTATATCTATTAAGTGATGTGGAACATCTTTACAAAAATCTTTTGTTGGTTTTGCGGTTCCAATATCCATACCTTTGTAAACCTGCATAGAATCTGCACTAATAACTTCACCAGTTAAAAAAAAATGACTACCCTTTGAACAAAATAAATCATACATAAGGGCAGTCTTTCCTGAAGCTGTTGGTGCAAAAATCACTAAAACAGGTATTTTTGCACTATTTTTTTTCTTCAATTCTATATTTTACCTTTTCATTAAAAAGTTGACCAGCTGCTGTACAAACATCTTTATCATCATTTTTTTTGATTTCTGGATCATTTACTTTAGCCATTTGGTAAGCACGACGGCTTGCAGCTACAGTAATTTCATAAATATTACCTTTAAATTCTACTAATTGTTCCAATGGAAAAATCATTACCCTACTACCTCGTAAATTTTAATGATTGATTATTATATCTTTTTTTACTCTTTAAAGTCAATTATGTGGTTAAAGGAATTCATTACAAATTAACTTTATTTGTACCACATCTTCTGTTTTGCATGCAAAAACTGATTACTTTCATTATAACGAGCTGTAAATTATATTTTTAATTTTTCTTGTATAACTTGTTGTTCCAGAATTTGTAATTTGTTGCAAATAAACCACAACTAAATTATTTTTAATGTCTACAGACATATATGGTCCAAGCCATCCATCCCAGCCAAATTCACCATTTTCTGTTAATGCCCAAGTTTTTCCTTTATCAATACAAACTCTGTTTAAATTACAGTAAGTATAACCTTGAAGATGTTCCATTTTGTAATCAAAACATTTTTGCAAATTTTCAGAAAGGCGTGCATCAGTTAAGAATTCTACAGTTTTTTCATGTAAGATTCGTTTGCCATCATAAACACCTTTATTTACA
>JAGARY010000204.1 GCA_017622055.1 Treponema sp.
CTTTTGCAATAATGCCTAGAATTTTGTATTTACCAATCATTTGTGGAAATTCATCACTCATTTTTCAACTCCTATGATGTCAGTTTCTGGATTAAAATCTTTATCTTTATATATTAAAACAATATTTTGCTTATGAGGATTATGAATTTGATAAAAACGTCCATCTTGTAAGATTTTGTAATTTTCTTTTACAGGTCTATGTCCTGCAAAATAAATTGCTTTTGAATTTGTTCCAAGTAAATTTTTAATCATTTTTTTAACAGAATTTTCTTCTGCTTCATCATTATTTGTCCAAGTTAAATCTTCAATAATTTGAGGATTTTGTTTTGCATTAATTAATTCGTTTTTTGTGTAATAAGTTCTTGGTTCTGCATGAGAAATTACACATTGATTTGTAATTGAAATTAAAGGAAGACTTTTTTCATAATATGAAATTAAATATAAAATATCTTCGCCGTAATAGTGTTGAACAAATTTTTTTATAGTATTCCCTTCGTCTGCAATTTTTCTAAAAGAATAATCTCCATCTCCTGTTGTGTTATAAATATTTTCATGGTTTCCTTTTAAAAAATGAAAATTATTTGGAAAAGAAATTTTTAATAACAATAGAGCAAAAAGCGTATTAAAGCAATCTCTTGCTTCTGATGTAACAGCAGGACCTGTAAAAATATTTTTTGAAAATTCAATTTGAATATTTTTCCATCTGTCAATTGTGTTTACTTCTGTGTGCAATGCATCGCCAACACAAATAACTCTTAGTTTATTTTTTTTTAGAGCTTGATAAATGGAAGTTGGTTTTGATATTTTTATAAAATTTAATTCTGGAGTGATAGTATAATTTAATATATTTTTTATAAAATCAGTTCTAGCATGGATATCTGGAATTATGATTAATGGCAAATCTTTATCTTGTGTAAAATCTAACAATGAACCTGCGTTTTCTATTTCATTTCTTTGTCTATAAGATGTAATTTCATTATCTAAAATATCTGTTGCAGAAACTAATACAGAAAAAAAAGTTTCGTAAGAAGGAGGCGTGTTAGAAGTTAATGTTTTAATTATTTTACGATAAATATTTTCCATAAAGATTATGAAATAACAAGTGTCATATTTCCAATTGTAATTCTATCCCCGGGAGCAAGTTTTACGTACTTATCTTTTGGTACTGTAGTTCCATTTAGTAAAGTGCCGTTTGTACTTCCTTCATCTTTTAGAAAATATTGATCTTTGATTTTCTGAATTACTGCATGATGACGACTTGCTAATTTGTTATCAACAATTACGTCATTATCTAATCCACGGCCAATTTTGATTTTTGCAACTAATTCAATTTTCTTTTTATTAAACATTAAATATGATGCTGGTTTTGTTTCACCAATTGCATCTAAATGTTGTCCTATTGGACTGTTTGTTACTATTGTTGTATCGTTCATAAGTAGAATTATATAATATAAAAATGTGATTCGCAAATAAAAAAAGGTCAAATTCAAAACAATTTGAATTTGACCTTTTGCAAAACTGAAGTTTTATTATACTTTGAATCTGTTTACATCATTACCAATTGTTGTAATGTTTTCTGTAAGCATAGATGAAACTTCTTTCAATTTTGCTGTAGTCTCTTTTACATAAGTTGTACCACTGTTGATTTCTGAAATAGCTGTTTGAATGTTTGTCATAGAAGCTTGAAGTTCTTGAACATCTTTCATAATTGCTTCCCCACCGTGAGTCATTTCTTCGGCTGCACCACGAACTTCAGATGTGCTATCATTCATTGCTTGCAATGCTTCCAAAATCTGTTGAGAACCAGATTGTTGTTCTTCCATTGCAGATTTAATTTGAGATACTAATTCGCCTGTTAAGTTAATTCTTGAAGAAACTGATTGGAATGATTTTTCAGATTCCGAAGAAGCTTCTACAACTTGACTAATACCGTCTTGAATATTATTCAATTCAATACCAATTTTGTTAGATTGTTCTGCTGAAGTTTCTGCAAGTTTTCTAATTTCATCTGCAACTACAGAGAATCCTTTTCCTGCTTCACCTGCGTGTGCCGCTTCGATTGCTGCGTTCATAGCAAGAAGGTTAGTTTGTTCTGCAATACTTTGAATTGTTGCGTTGGCATCAACCATAGATGTTGATTGATCTGCAATTTTTTGAATCAAAGAGTTTACAGCAGAGTTCATTTCAATACCGTTTTTAGTATCTTTTTCCAAAGTTGTAAATTCTGAAGACATTTTTACAACAGAGCGATCTACAGAATTAATGTTTCCAATCATTTCTTCAACAGCAGCAGATGCTTGAACAACAGATGCTGCTTGTCCTTGAATCATGTTATCAAGAGAATCGATGTTTCTTGTAATTTCTGAAATTGCAGAAGCGGAACTTGCAACATTTTCTGTTTGTTGTTGAACCTGATTATTTACAATGCTGATGTTATCTGACATCTGTGCAATTGTTGATGTTGTAGAAGAAATTTCATTAGAAAGTGTTGTACCTGCATCTTCCAAGTGAGATTCAGATTCTTTGATTGTAATCATAATTGACCGGAATTTTGCAAGGAATTTATTTACAGCTTCTATTAATAATGAAATTTCATCACGGCGTTTTACTTTAAGTTGTGTAGTTAAATCTGCATCTCCTGTTGAAAGTTCTTCTACTAAATCAGTAACTTTTGCAAGGCGTTTGAAAATGCCAAAAATTGAAAGAAGTACAATTGCTACAATAATAACTGCGAAGATAACTGCGAAAATTGTAGAAACACCTTTTATATATTGAATTGCTTGGTGAATTTCTTCTTCTTCTATTGATAAAAATAATGTCCAATCTGTATTTGGTATTTGACTTGTAAAGATATGGTGAGGACATCCGTCAATATCAGAAGTAATATTATGTAGAGATTTGTCTTCCAATAATTCCCTTACGCCATTAATTTCATCTGCTTGCTTTAAGAATTGCTCATCATTTGGATGTGCAATAAAGCGATTTTTATTATCTACTAAGAAGAAATAACCTGTTTCACCAACTTTAAATGTTTTTAATTTATCTGAAAGTTGTTTAAAACCAAGCATTCCAACATAAAAACCAAATGTTTTGTTATTTGCATCTTTTGCTGGTCTTGCAATTGGAATTACATATTGGCCAGAAGTTTTTGAAAGAACCATTTCGCCAACAAAATCACTTTTTCCTTGTTTCATCATTGCTTGGTAGTAATCACGAGATGTCAATGCTCCTTTTGCACCAACTAAACCTGTATCTCTATAAGAAGTTCCTTCTGAATCACAATAGAACATGTAATCATAGTCTTTATTTCTTAAATCTTGATTATCTTGTAACCATTCAATTACTTGTTCATCGTCGCCAGTTTTGTTAATTTCTGCATCTGCATATACTCTTAAATCGCTTTTATAAATATCAATCCAGTATTGAATTTCTCCAGCACGACCTTCTGTAATACC
>JAGARY010000205.1 GCA_017622055.1 Treponema sp.
CCGTATATAAGCATTAGTGCTATATACGTTAGCTTCAGTTTGATGTCTATATCATCGTATCTTGAAAATAACGATACTTTTGAAAAAGATTATCAGGCTGTTTATAAGACAATTGCAAAATTTTTATTTTCTCATTCAGAACTTTCCTTTACGTTTTCTTTTTTAGGTAATCAGTTTGCATATATAAAAAAGCGTCATCCTGAATTTTTTGTTCTTTTAAAAGAAATGATTGATAGAAAGCAAGTGGAAATTTTAGGTGGCGGTTATTATAATCCTGTAATGCCATTGCTTTATCCAATTGACAGAAATGGTCAAATTGAAATGCTTTCTTCCGAAATTAGAAATGCAACTGGTAAATTGCCAAGAGGTCTTTCTTTATTTGCAGATTGTTGGGATTCTTCTTTAATAAATAATTGTCATTCCACAGGTATGGAATATGTTTTACTTGAAGAAACAATGGTTCCAAGCAATAAAAATAAGTTTTTACCAATCGTGATGTCAGAAATTGGTAAATCTGTTGAAATTTATGTTGTTTCTAATCGGTTAAATCCTGTTTTATTTGAAACTCCTGAAGAATTTTTAACAGAACTTATTAATACTGTTGAAAAATGTGAAAAGAAAAATGCTTATGTTCAATTTCAACCAGATAGAATTGTAAATATTCGTTTTACACATGCACAATTAGAACAATTGCTTGAAAAAAAATGGTTTGAAAAAATCCTTAATCTAATTGAAACTGACGAAACTTATCAAAAAATAAAATTTGCAACACCTTCGGTTTACAGAAAAAAAGATAAAACCTCAATTCCGTATTTTGTTTCTCACGGAATTCAAAGTGATGTTGCAAAATGGATTAAACATCCTTTTATAGAATCAGATAACAAAAATAATACACAATTTACGGTTTACGACTTTTTGGAAACATATCCTCAAAGTAAAGATTTATATAATCGTGTTTTATATGTTAGTATGCTTGTAAATCAGTTTAAAAAAGATAGAATGCGAAAAAAAATTGCCAGAGAAAAACTTTGGGCAGCTCAAAGCGGCATTGGATTTTTGTGTACATCAAAAGGTGTTTTTTCAAATTCTACAAGCCGTCAACAAGCATATAAAAATTTAATGGAAGCAGAAAAAATCTTGCGAGACTCTGGAAAATTTACAGAATCTATTTCAAGTTTTGATTATGATGGCGATGGATTTAACGAATACATTTGTAGAATGCAAAATTATTTTGGATGCATTAAACTTTTGGGTGGTGCACTGCAAGAATTAGAAGTAATAAAAAATACAGGAAATTACGCAGATAATTTTAGTCGTGTTGCTGAATATGATGGATATGATGATGGCTATAAGAGAGGGCTTTTTATTGATCATATTTTTACAGAACAACAATTTGAAAAATACATAAAAAATGAACCAACGGGAGATGGTATTTTTTCAAAAATTAATTATACAGAACTAAAATTTAAAAAAACTCATAATGAAATTTTCCTTTGTGCCAATGCTTGTTTTGGTGCGTCAAAACAACAAATTAACTTGCGAAAAAAATATGTAATTAATTCAACTGGAATGTATGTTCAATATATTTTGAAAAATGAAAGTGATAAAAAACTTTCTGCAAAATTTATTGTTGAATCAAACATTGCTCATACAAATTTCGATTTAGATAATCCATATTATTACAATTTGGAGATTGCCAACGATAATTCAAAAATTAATATTAATACTCAAGAATCTGCATTAGATTTATTTAAAAATAATGATTTGAATAATGTAAATGTAGTTCGTATTACAGATCAAAAAAATGGGGTTTCTTTCTGTTTTGAACCAAATGAAGATTGTTCTTACTGTTATAATCCTGTTTATTTTAAAAGACCAATTTTTAATTCTGAAGAACCAGTTTGTGTTACTATGTCTTTTGCTTCTTCTCTTATTTGGGATGTAGAAATTGAACCTGGAATGGAAATTGAAAAAACTGTTAATTTTTCAATTATGAATGTTAGAAAAGAAAAGAAGATTTCAGATTAATTTAATCAATTTTTGTTGTAGATTTTCTTTTTTTTTGATACAATCCATTTATATGTTTGCCCGGATGGCGGAATTGGTAGACGCGCTTGGTTCAGGTCCAAGTGTGAGTTTTCACATAGGAGTTCAAGTCTCCTTTCGGGTATTAAATCACACATTTGTAAAAGCAAATAATTAAAACAATTAAAATGCTTGTAACAATTAAGTAAATCCAAAAGGGAAGTCCATCATTGTTGTTTTGATAATATTGATGTGAACTTCCATTTTTTCTATTCTGAAAAATTGAAAATGATTTAGAATTTCTTTTACTATTTTTGCTTTTATTTATATTGTTGAAGTTATAGTTATTTTTTGAATCCCCAACTGCATATCCACAGTCTGGACATCCATTTATAAATGTAGAACTACTTCCTGTTTTTCCGCAATTTGGACAACGCACAGAAGCAAAGAATTTTCCACAATTTACACAAACTCTTGAATTATGAGGAACTTCTGCACCGCAACTTTCACAGAAAAATTTTGCTTTTTTATTCATAAAACTTTTTTACCTATATTTCAATTGTTACAATTTTAGTTTTTTCTTGCATTGCAACATTTAAAATTTTGCCACTTGTAGAATACAACTTGTTATTAAATCTGTAAGATAATTTTTCAATATATTCATTAATTTTTGGTAAATAAAATTCGTCATTAGTTGAAAATTTTATTGCTTTTTCATTGATAAATGTATATTTTCCGTAAACAAAGTTGTGAGTTCCCGGATTTGTAATTATCAAAGAATTTTCAGTTTCTGAAGTAGTTTCCTTATTTTCAATATTTTCTGCTTGCTGAGTTTTTGGGAAACATTCCGCAAATGTAGTATTCAAAGTGATTGAATCTAAATTATCAAAAACTTTAGCAATGTTTAATTTTTGAATTTTAAGTTCTTCTTCGCTTTCAATTTTTTCTTTTTTATACAAGTAGATTTTGTGTTCTTTTCCAGCAATTCCACTTTCCATAAATTGTACAAGAGATTTCCAATGACGAGGATATTCATCCGCACTTATTATAAGAATATCAGGTTTTATTTCCTCTAAGTTATCCATAGCTTTGATAAGCCATTTGTAG